>JALWJU010000395.1 GCA_026997055.1 Paracoccaceae bacterium
ATATCCATGAACCCTCCCGAACCCGGCCTGATGCGCGAACCTGACATGAAGGGAGTATGGCGCGATACGATCCGCGCGCGCAAGCGCCAAACGCAGCCGGGCGGCGGCCCGGCCGGGCACCCCCCCGGCACTGCACATTCCGGGAGACGAGCCGGGGCAGGTGCGGTCTCGCTCCGGAACCGGGCGCGGCGGGATGTTTATGGTTTGTACCCGATCCGCGCATCGGCTAGACTGGCCCCATGCCCGCCCTGTGCCGTGACTGCCTCGCCACCTTCGACAGCGCCCCTCGCTGCCCCCGATGCCACAGCCCGCGGGTATTGTCGCACCCGGAACTGTTCGAGCTCTCCATTGCCCACATGGATTGCGACGCCTTCTACGCCAGCGTGGAAAAGCGCGACAATCCCGCCCTCGCCGACAAGCCGGTGATCGTCGGCGGCGGACGGCGCGGGGTGGTCTCCACCGCCTGCTATGTGGCGCGCATTCGCGGGGTGCATTCGGCGATGCCGATGTTTCAGGCGCTCAGGCTCTGCCCGGATGCGGTGGTGATTCGCCCCCGCGGCGATCATTACGCCGCCGTCTCCCGCCAGATCCGCGCGCTGATGGACGAACTCACCCCGGCCGTCGAGCCGCTGTCGCTGGACGAGGCCTTTCTCGACATGACCGGCACCGAGCGCCTCCACCACGCCCCCCCGGCGGTGATGCTGGCACGCCTGGTCAAACGCATGGAGCAGGAGCTGGGCCTGTCCGGCTCGATCGGCCTCTCCCACAACAGGTTCCTCGCCAAGATCGCCTCCGATCTCGACAAGCCGCGCGGCTTTTCGGTGATCGGCCGGGCCGAGACCCAGGCCTTTCTCGCCGACAGGCCGGTGGGGCTGATCTGGGGGGTCGGCGCGGTAACCAGGGCCGCGCTGGAGCGGGCCGGCATCCGCACCTTCAGGGACCTTCTGCGCTGGGAAGAGGCCGACCTGACCGCCCGCTTCGGCAGCATGGGAGTGCGGCTGTGGCATTTCGCAAGGGGGCGTGACATGCGCCCGGTCAGCCCCGACCAGCCGATGAAATCAATCTCCAATGAAATCACCCTGCCCGAAGACACCGCCGATATCGACATCCTCGACGGGCACCTGTGGCGCCTGTCCGAAAAGGTCTCCGACCGCGCCAAGGCCCGCGAGACCGCCGGGCGGGTGGTGATGCTGAAGCTCAAGCGGGCCGATCACACCAGCCTCAGCCGGCGCCGGTCGCTGCCCGATCCGACCCGGAGCGCCGATCGCATCTATCGCCTGGCCCGTGCCATGTTCGACCGCGTGGCCGGCGAAGGACCCTTCCGCCTGATCGGCGTGGGTATCGGCGACCTCGGCCCCGGGGCGGGCGCCGATCAGGCCGGCGACCTGCTCGACCCCACCGCCGAAAAACGCCAGGCCGCCGAGCGCGCCACCGACAGGATCCGCGCCCGCTTCGGCAAGGATGCGATCTTCAAGGGGCGGGCCATGCGGTAAACAGCAAAATGCAAAAGCGTTAACCCGATATTTTCCTGTTGGCCCTAGCCTTCCTGCGAATCTGCTGGAACGGAGGCTTCTCGACATGGATCACGCAGTACTGGACAAGGAAATCCGCGCCGCCATCGCCGCACATGACGCCTGGAACCGGCGCCTGACCACCGCGATCAATCTCGGCAATTGCGAAACCGCCCCCGCAGACATCGCGGTGGATAACAAGTGCGATTTCGGCAAGTGGCTCTATGGACCGGATTTCGACGAAGAGACCAAGGCCGGCAAGCCTTACCAGGTCACGCGCCGGCTGCACGCGGAATTCCACGATGTCGCCGCGCGCGTGGCAGCCCTCGCCGAGGAAGGCAAGAAGGCGGAGGCCTACAACCTGCTGGACGGCGAATATGCCGAGAAGTCGTCCAAGCTCCTGCGTGCCCTGACCAAATGGCGCGGAGAATTGCAACTGTAGCAGGCGCCTATTCCGCCGCCAGCGGGCACTTTTCCTGTCCCAGAGCGACAATTTCTCCAATAACCGCGTCAAGGAGCGACTTGAGGTGGTAGAAATTGCCGTTTGGCCGCAATTCACGTTCGTTCATGTAGAGCGCGCGGTCGATTTCGACCTGCACCACATGCTGGCCCCGCGACGGCCGCCCGTAATGCTGGGCGATGAAGGCCCCGGCAAAGGGCTTGTTGCGGGCCACATGCAGGCCGGCCCCGGCAAAGGCCGCCTCGATCCGATCGGTGATCTCCGCCGCGGCTGAACTGCCGAAGCGGTCTCCGAGCACCACCTCGGGGCGGGAGCGCTCATGCCGGCACAGATTGTGCAGGGCCTCATGCGGCATCGAATGGCAGTCGATCAGAATTGCCTGGCCAAACTGCGCGTGACTCTCCTGCAGGAGCCTGTTCAGCATGGCATGGTAGGGATGCCAGTATTCGCGGATGCGAGAATCGGCCTCGGCCCGGGAAATTCTGCCCCGGTAAATGGCCCGCCCCCCGGACACCACCCGGGGGATGACGCCGAGACCCGAGGTGATCCTCGGATTGAGCGAAGTGCTCCGGACTCCCCGGATCAGGGCCGGATCGAGCTCGTCGGTGCCGCGATTGAGATCGAGCCAGGCTCGGGGCGCCGTCGCCGAAAGCAGCGGCGCGCCATGGGCCGGCGCACTGTCGAACAGCATATCGACAAAGGCATCCTCCGAGGAGCGCAGCGCCCTGATTCCGATCACTGCCGCCCGGCGAAACGCCCGCCCATAGGCCCGCCCGCTATGCGGCGAGGAAAACACCACCGCCGTACTGCGCCGGGCGGGCATGGTCAGAAGGAAAGGCGGGTTTCGCATTCTCTCTCCAGGGGCCTCTGCTCTTCCTGTCCCTGCTCCTGTTCATATCCGGGCACCTGGTTCCCGGATATGCCCGTTTCCGGCCCCGGCCCGCATAGCCTCCTTTCGGGGCCGATGGGGCGGATGCCGGTGGGACACCATGCCCACCATATAAGGCAAAACGCCACCGCATCAAAACCCCTTGAACAACCCGGCGACTCCTTTTATAGACGCCCCATCGGCGCGGGTTTCCGCGTCGTATGTTTTTTGGCGGCAACCCCGCCGGAAGACCAAGGGCGATTAGCTCAGCGGTAGAGCACTTCGTTGACATCGAAGGGGTCACTGGTTCGATCCCAGTATCGCCCACCACCATCGCCGCCCTCCGGGGCATGACCGAAGAGGCGCCAGGGCGCCGGGAAGACAGGGGAAGGGCCATGAAAGTCCGCAATTCACTCCGCTCGCTGAAGAACCGGCACCGCGATTGCCGCGTCGTGCGCCGCAAGGGCCGCGTTTATGTGATCAACAAGACGCAACGCCGCTTCAAGGCCCGCCA
>JALWJU010000396.1 GCA_026997055.1 Paracoccaceae bacterium
GGCCATCGCCGCCGCGGTGCTCCAGCGCCTGCTGGTGAGCCGCGACCGCCTCGCCGACGAGGAGGCCCGGGCCGCCGAGCGGATCGAGACCCTCACCGCCCGCATCGGCCAGCTTGCCGCCGATATCGAGCGCGAAACGGGGCTCAACCGCGACGCGGGCGAGACCATCGAGCGGCTCGAATGGGAGGCGCGCGAGCTTGCGAAGGCGGGCGAGGGCTTCGACGCCCGCCTCGCCGAGGCCGCCGAGGCCGCCCACGAGGCCGCCCGCGTGCTCGGCGAGCGCGAAGAGGCGCTCTCCCAGCTGACCGAGGACGTCGCCCGCCTCGCCGCCCGCCACCAGTCGGCGCGCCGCCTGCTGGAGGATAACCGCAAGACGCTGGAACGCGCCGAAGCCGCTGCCCGCAGCGCCCGCGCCGAGATGGAGGCCGCCCGCGCCGCGCTGGAGCAGGCCCGCGCCGACCATGCCCGCGCCGATGAGGCCGCGCGCGCCGCCGCCGAGGCCGCCAGCGCCGCCGAAGAAGCGCTCGCCGCCGCCGACGCGGCGCGCAGCGAGGCCCAGGCGCGCGAGGCCGATGCCCGCGCCGCGCTGAGCGAGGCCGAGGGCGAGGTCAATGCCCTCACCGCCGAGGTCAACGCGCTCGCCCGCCTGCTCGAGCGCGACACCGCCGAGGGCGGGCAGGTGCTGGACCTGCTGCGCGTCAGCCCCGGCTACGAAAAGGCGCTCGGCGCGGCGCTGGCCGACGACCTGCGCGCCCCGCCGGTCGAGGGCGATGCCGCCTCGGGCTGGGTCGCCCTGCCCGGCTATGCGGATGCCCCGGACCTGCCCGAAGGCGCGCGGCCGCTGGCCGAATTCGTCACCGCCCCCGAAGTGCTTTCCCGGCGCATGGACCAGATCGGGCTGGTCGATGCGGCGGATGGCGCGCGCCTGCAAGCCGCGCTCAGGCCCGGCCAGCGGCTGGTCTCGCGCGAAGGCGACCTGTGGCGCTGGGACGGCTTTCGCGCCGGCGCCGAAGACGCCCCCAGCGCCGCCGCCCTGCGCCTCGAGCAGATCAACCGCCTCGAGGGCCTCAAGCAGGAGCTTGCCGCCGCCACCGCCCGCGCCGAGGGCGCCGCCCGCGCCCATGAGCACCTGCGCGCCGAGTTGCACAGGCTCAGCGAAGAGGACCGCGCCGCCCGCGCCGCGCGCAGCGCCGCCGACCGCGCCCTGTCGGAGGCCAACCGCGCCCTGAGCCGGGCCGAGGCGGACCAGAACATCGCCGCGGGCAAGCTCGAGAGCCTGTCCCTTGCCGTGACCCGCCACGAGGAAGAGGCGCTCGCCGCGCGCAAGCGCCTGCAGGAGGCCGAGCGCACGCTGGCGGAGCTTGCCGACCTCGACAGCGCCCGCGCCGAGATGGAAGACGTAAAGCTCACCGTCGAGGCCGCGCGCCTGACCATGCTTTCGCGCCGCTCGGCCCATGACGAGATCAAGCGCGAGGGCGAGGCCCGCCTGAAGCGCGCCCAGCAGGTGACAAAGGAGCTTTCCGGCTGGCGCCTGCGCCTGGAGAGCGCCGACAAGCGGATCGGCGAACTCGAGGCGCGCAAGGCCGAGGCCGAGGCGGAGCTCAGCGAAGCCTCCACAACCCCGGCCGAACTGGCCGCCAGGCGCGACGAACTCGCCGCCGAGATCCGCAAGGCCGAGGCCCGGCGCGCCGCCGCCGCCGATGCGCTCTCGGCCGCCGAAAGCGCCCTGCGCGAAGCCGTCGGCGCCGAGCGCGAGGCCGAGCGCCAGGCCGGCGAAGCCCGCGAGGCGCGCGCCCGCGCCGAGGCCCGCGCCGAGGCCGCCCGCGAGGCGGTGGAGCTTGCCGAGGCGCGCATCCGCGAGGAGCAGCAGACCAGCCCCGCCACGCTTCTCGAAAGCCTCGATGCCGACCCCGAAAGCCTGCCGCCCTCGGAAAGGATCGAACACGAGGTGAACCGCCTCAGACGCCAGCGCGACGCCCTCGGCGCGGTCAACCTGCGCGCCGAGGAAGACGCCAGGGAAGTGCGGCAGGAGCACGACACGCTGTCTCACGAAAAGGCCGATCTCGACGAGGCCGTCCGCAAGCTGCGCCACGGCATCGCCAGCCTCAACCGCGAGGGGCGCGAGCGCCTGCTGACCGCCTTCGAGCAGGTCAACGGCAACTTCGCGATGCTGTTTCGCCACCTGTTCGGCGGCGGCGAAGCCCGGCTGGTGCTGGTCGAAAGCGACGACCCTCTGGAAGCCGGGCTCGAAATCATGTGCCAGCCGCCGGGCAAGAAGCTCTCGACCCTCTCCCTGCTTTCGGGCGGCGAGCAGACGCTCACGGCGCTGGCGCTGATCTTCGCGGTCTTTCTCGCCAACCCGGCCCCGATCTGCGTGCTCGACGAGGTGGACGCGCCGCTGGACGACGCCAATGTCACCCGCTTCTGCGACCTGCTCGACGAGATGACCCGGCGCACCGAGACCCGCTTCCTGATCATCACCCACCACGCGGTGACCATGAGCCGGGTGGACCGGCTCTTCGGCGTGACCATGGCCGAGGCAGGCGTCAGCCAGCTGGTCAGCGTGGATCTGAAAAAGGCCGAGGAACTGGTGGCCTGAGGCCAGTTCTCCTCCGTTTCCGGCCCGGTCGGTATTGCGGATTGCACGGGCATTCGTATATGCTCACGCCATCAATCATTGATCCATCATTCAGGAGAATAGCATGAACCCCAAAGCAATATTCACCAGCCTGGTCCTGTCTCTCGGCATCGCCGCGCCTGCTCTCGGGCAGGTCGTGTCGGCACCCACCGCACCCGCGCCCGCCCCTGCCGGTCAGATCCTGGCCTCCAACCCGCAGAGCCTGATCAATTTCTTCTTCGAGCAGGGCATCCCGGCCCAGCTGACCACCGATAACGTCGGCGACCCGCTGGTGGAGTACCGCGTGGACGGCGATACGGGGCAGGTATTCTTCTATGACTGCACCGACAACACCAACTGCCTCGCCCTGCAGTTCTATGCCGGCTACAAGCTCGATGCGCCGGTCAGCCTCGAGATCATCAACGGCTGGAATACCGACCGCCGCTTCGTGCGCGCCTACCGCACCGATGACGGCGCCGCCCGGATCGAGATGGACATCGCCACCAGCCAGGACGGAATCAGCACCCGCGACTTCGCCGATCTCTATGCGCTCTGGGTCGAGAGCATGGGGCTGTTCGAAGAGCGGATCGGCTGGTAACCCGGCCCCGGTACCCTGTTGCCCCGGTGCATTCACGGCGGCGGGGCAGGCGCCGAAGCATTGACCGCCGCGACGATCGCGGCGGTGACCGCGCTGTAGAGCGATTCCGACAGGGCGGCATATCTCTT
>JALWJU010000397.1 GCA_026997055.1 Paracoccaceae bacterium
GCCGTAAGGCGGCCCGGGAGGCGGCGCAGCGGCTGAGCACGGAGCGGCCCGACTGGTGGACCCGCCCGGTAACGCTCACCTGATTTCAGGCGAAGCGCGCCACCACATAATCGGCGATATCGCCCAGCATGTCCTTGAGCGGGTGCTCGGGCAGGGGCGCCAGCGCCGCCCGGGCCCGCGCGGCCCAGTCGAGCGCGTCGCGCCTTGTGGCCTCCAGCGCCCCGTGGCGGGTGAGCAGGGCCAGCGCGTGATCGAGGTCGCCCTCCCGCTGGCGCCCCTTCTCGATCACCCGCTCCCAGAAGGCGCGCTCCTCGCCATCCGCCCTTGCCACCGCCTTGATCAGCGGCAGGGTCAGCTTGCGCTCGCGGAAATCGTCGCCGATATTCTTGCCCGTGGCCGCGCCGCCCCGGTAATCCAGCAGGTCGTCGGCGATCTGAAAGGCGATCCCCAGCGCATCGCCATAATCGCGCAGCGCCCTGACCTGCGCCTCCTCCGCCCCGGCGATCACCCCGCCCACCTCGCAGGCGGCGGCAAAAAGGGCGGCGGTCTTTCCGCGCACCACCTTCAGATAGGTCTCCTCGCCGGTGGCCAGATCCTGGGCCGCCGTGAGCTGCAGCACCTCGCCCTCGGCGATGGTGGCCGAAGCGTCCGAGAGGATGCCGAGCACCCGCATGTTGCCGGTCTCGGTCATCAGCTGGAACGAGCGGGCAAAGAGATAATCGCCCACCAGCACGCTGGACTTGTTGTCCCACAGCAGATTCGCCGTGGGCCGGCCGCGCCGCTTGGTGCTTTCGTCCACCACGTCGTCATGCAGAAGCGTCGCCGTGTGGATGAACTCGACCGTCGCCGCGAGGTGGATGTGATAGCCCCCGCCATAGCCGCACAGCCGCGCCGCCGCGAGCGTCAGCATCGGCCGCAGGCGCTTGCCGCCGGCCTCGATCAGATGCGCCGTCACCTCCGGGATGCGCGGCGCATGCTCGCTGCTCATGCGGGCGCGAATCAGCCGATTCACCTCCGCAAGCTCGGCCTCCAGAAAGGCCGCCAGCGCCTCATGCGGCCGCACCGCGCTCCTGTCCAATGTCCTCACGTTCCCGTGCCCCGGCTCGACTCTCGGCGCATGACGCCTTAAGTCATTGAATATGAAGGAGCTTTTGAAGACAAACGATCCCGCTGTCCTGGCCTTTGCCACCGCCCTTCTTCGGGGCGAGGGTATAGAGCACTTTGTCCTCGACGTCCATATGAGCCTCATGGAGGGATCAACGGGAATTTTACCTCGTCGTATTATGGTGCTCGACGATGATGTCGTGCGCGCCAGGCGGGCGATGCACGACAATGGTATCATGGTGGAGAAATAAGCATGGGTTTCACGCGCGAAGCGATAACCACAGACAAGTTCCTGGGCGGGCAGCTGGTGCTGATGCAGCCGCGCAAGGGATACCGGGCCGGGGTCGATCCGGTGTTTCTGGCCGCCTCCGTCAATGCCCATCCGGGCGAATCGGTGCTCGAGCTTGGCTGTGGCGTCGGCGCGGCGATCCTGTCGCTGGGCAAGCGGGTCGAGGGGCTGCGCCTGGTCGGGGTCGAGATCCAGAAGGATTATGCCGACCTCGCCCGGCTCAATGCGTTTGAAAACGACATCGAGCTGGAGGTCCACACCGCCGACCTGCGCGAACTGCCGGCGGAGCTGCGCGAGGAGAGCTTCGATCACGTGATCATGAACCCACCCTATCACCTGCGCCTGTCAGGCACCCCGGCGCAGGATGCCGGGCGCGAAATGGCCGTGGGCGAGGATGCCCCGCTGGCCGACTGGATCGGCGCCGCGACCCGGCGCCTGAAGCCGCGCGGGCACATGACCATGATCCAGAAGGCCGACCGCCTGCCCGAGATCCTCGAAGCGATGGACGAGCGCCTCGGCTCGATCCTGGTCAAGCCGCTCTGCCCGCGCGAGGGCCGCTCCGCCTCGCTGATCCTGGTGCAGGCGCGCAAGGGCGGGCGCGGCGCCTTCCGCCTCGCCGCGCCGCTGATCCTGCATGACGGAGCCGAGCATGTGGGCGATGCCGAAAGCTACCGCCAGGAGGTAAGCGCGATCCTGCGCGACGGGGTAGCACTGCCCTTGTGGTAGAAGGTTCGCGTTCATACTTTGTTAATATCCCGGTGCCACACTCGGACGGAGCAACGCGAGAAGCGTGACACGGGCCGTATTTTGTGCTGCACTGGATATACGCGATATACGCGGTCAAACAGGAGGACAATCATGACACTCAGCGCCCATGTGGAGGAACTTCGCCGCAAACATGCCGCCCTCTCCGCCCAGGTGGAGGAAGAGTTGCGCCACCCCGGGAGCGATGATCTGCAGATTGTCGAACTGAAGAAACAGAAACTGCGCCTGAAAGAAGAAATCGAACGCCTCACCGCAGGCTGAACCGAGGCTGAGGAAAAGACCGGTCTGTTGCCGAGCGCAAGGAAGTGAGCCTGCGAACGCCACCGGTTCGAGAGAGCAGGCGAACGGACCGGAGCCACCCTTTGAGCCTGATGCGGCGGATCGACAAGCTGCATCTGGATTATCCGTTTGCGGGCAGCCGGATGCGAGAGCGGGCCTGCTACGCCAGGAAGGGTTCGAGGTCGGGCGTCTGCATGTGGCGACGCGGATGTTGCGGATGGGCATCCAGGGGCTGTATCGCAGGCCGAGCACTTTGAGCCCGGCGCCGGGGCACAAGACCTACCTTTACCTGCTGCGCAAGCTGGCGGTGACGCGGCCCAACCAGGTCTGGGCGATGGACATCACCTATATCCCGATGGCCCGCGGCTTCGTTTATCTGGTTGCCGTGGTCGACTGGTTCAGCCGCAAGGTTCTGGCCTGGCGGCTGTCGGTCACCCCGGAAACCGAGCCCTGCCTGAAGGCGCTGAAGGAAGCCATCGCCAGGTTTGGCGCCCCCGAGATCATGAATACGGATCAGGGCAGCCAGTTCACCTCGATCGACTTCATCACGGCGCTGAAGGACGCCGACATCCGGATCAGCATGGATGGCAAGGGGGCCTGGCGGGACAATCCTCAGGCGCTCACTCGGACCAATGGCGTTCACGCCTTCGATCATCGAACGGCTGTGGCGGACCACCAAATACGAGGAGGTCTATCTGCGGGCATATGACAGCGTCACGGCCGCGCGCCAAAGCCTGCGCCGCTACATCAATTTCTACAACGCCAGGAGACCACATTCATCGCTGGACGGGCGCACACCCGATCTGGCATATCATGAGGCGCTGCGACCGGTACCGGTCGCAGCATGACAGAGCGGGTGATCCACTTATGAAACCACCCGAAACTGTTC
>JALWJU010000398.1 GCA_026997055.1 Paracoccaceae bacterium
CCATCGTCCGGCCCCGCGGCGGGCGGCAGCATGGCGAAATGGCGAAATGGCGAAATCCTTCGCTCAGTCGGCCCCGCGGAAGGGCTCCACATATTGCAGCGCCATGTCCCAGGGAAAGAAGATCCAGGTATCCTGGCTGACTTCGGTGATGAAGGTATCCACCATCGGCCGGCCCATGGGCTTGGCATAGACGGTGGCGATATGGGCCTTTGGCATCAGTTCGCGGACCGCTTCCAGCGTGCGGCCGGTATCCACCAGGTCGTCGATCACCAGCACGCCGCTGCCGTCGCCCACCATCTCCATGTCGGGCTGCTTGATCACTTCCGGCTCGGACTGGGTCTGGTGCTGGTAGGACTTGACGCTGACCGTATCGACCATGCGGATATCGAGCTCGCGCGCGACGATCATCGCCGGGGCCATGCCGCCGCGGGTAATCGCCACCACCGCCTTCCAGGCACCGCCCTCGCCGGGTCCCTGTCCGTCGAGCCGCCAGGCCAGCGCGCGGGCGTCGCGGTGGATCTGGTCCCAGCTGACATGGAAGCCCTTTTCGTGGGGCAGGCGGGTCTGGCTCATCTGTCCTTCCTTCCGGTCACGAGGTCGATATCGGGAGCGTCCACGGCCTTCATGCCGATGGCGTGATAGCCCGCATCCACATGGTGCACTTCTCCGGTGACGCCGCTGCCCATGTCGCTGAGCAGATAGAGGGCGGACTTGCCCACGTCGTCGATGGTGACGGTGCGCCTGAGCGGAGCGTTGAGCTCGTTCCACTTGAGGATCAGGCGGAAGTCGCCGATTCCCGAGGCGGCGAGCGTTCTGATCGGGCCGGCGGAGATGGCGTTGACGCGGATTCCGTCCTTGCCCAGATCCTCGGCGATGTAGCGCACGCTGGCTTCCAGAGCCGCCTTGGCCACGCCCATGACGTGATAATTGGGCATCACCTTCTCGGCCCCGTAATAGGTGAGCGTGAGCAGGGCGCCGCCCTCTGTCATCATCGGGGCCGCGCGCCGGGCCACGGCGGTAAAGGAATAGACCGAGATGTCCATGGTCATGGCGAAGTTTTCCGGTGTGGTATCCACATAGCGGCCGCGCAGCTGGCTCTTGTCGGAAAAGCCGATCGCGTGGACCACGAAATCGAGCCTGCCCCACCTTTCGGCCAGGGTGGCAAACAGCGCGTCCAGCGAAGCGGGATCGGCGACGTCGCAGGGCTCGACGATCCCGGCGCCGAGGCGCTCGGCCAGGGGCAGGACCCGTTTTTTCACCGCTTCGCCCTGGTAGGAAAAGGCCAGCTCCGCGCCTTCGGAGGCGAGCGCCCGGGCGATCCCCCAGGCGATGGAGCGGTCATTGGCAAGCCCCATGATCAGCCCGCGTTTGCCTTTCATCGAAGCAGCCGACATTTTCGCGTTCCTCACCGGTAATAAATCCGTTAATGCGGTTTAGGCGATCGGGGCGGGGCCTTCAAGTCCGCCCCGGGGCGGGGAGCCGTCAGGAGCGATCGGGAGGGATGCCCAATGAGCAGGCGCAAGGGAATATTCGCCGGAGACGACCCGCTGGAAATCGCCCGGCGCTGGCTCGCCGAGGCCGAAGAGAGCGAGCCCAACGACCCAAATGCCATGGCGCTGGCCACGGTGGACGAGGCGGGGATGCCCAATGTGCGCATGGTGCTGCTCAAGGCGATCGGGGCGCAGGGATTCGTCTTTTATACCAATTACGGCTCGGTCAAGGCGCGCGAGCTCGAATCCGCGGGCAAGGCGGCGCTGGTGCTGCACTGGAAGAGCCTGCGCCGGCAGGTGCGCGCGCGCGGACTGGTGGAGCGGGTCGGGGGAGAGGAGGCGGATGCCTATTTCGCCTCGCGTTCGCTCAAGAGCCGGATCGGCGCCTGGGCCTCGCGCCAGAGCGAGCCGCTGGCCTCGCGCGCAAGCCTGATGGCGCGTGTGGCGAAGCTCGGCGCCGAGCTGGGGGCGAACCCGCCGCGCCCGCCCTTCTGGGGCGGCTACCGCATCCGGCCGCTGGAAATCGAGCTCTGGGCCGATGGCGCCTTCCGCTTGCACGACCGTTTCCGGTGGAAACGGGAATCGGAGGAGGCGCCGTGGGATGTGCAGAGACTTAACCCTTGATTGAAAACGATAAAATTCACGCAACGTGAAAATATCATGGCGCTGCGTCAGGTATTTTTGGCTTGCGCCCGGTTTCGTTTCCCGCCAAACTTCCGCCGGGGTTGGAAACTTTGGAACAGGAACACACAGTGTCTCAAGAGGATCGCTCGGACGAGGCGCGGCGGATGCGCGGCGTGGTTAAGTGGTTCGACCCGAAGAAGGGGTTTGGCTTCATCCTTCCCGAAGACGGTGGCTCCGACGTGCTGCTGCATGCAAATGTCCTGCGCAATTTCGGCCAGAGTTCGGTCGCCGACGGGGCCGAAATCGAGGTGGACGTGATCGAGACCAGCCGCGGCCAGCAGGCTTCGGCGGTGCATGAGATCATCCCGCCGGCGGGGGGGGCGGGAGCCGGGGCGGAGATGTCGGATGCGATGCTCGCGGAGGATTTCTCGGATCTGGAGCTGGAGCCTGCGCGCATCAAGTGGTTCGACAAGGCCAAGGGCTTCGGTTTCGCCAATGTCTTCGGCAGCAGCGAGGACGTGTTCATCCATATCGAGGTGCTGCGCCGCTCGGGGCTGTCGGACCTGCAGCCGGGCGAGGCGATCTGCATCGGAGCGCGAGAAGGCCGGCGCGGTCGCATGGCGGTGCTGGTCAAGAGCTGGGATTCGGTGGTAGATATCGAAACGGAAGAAGACTGAACGGCCGGGGCGGCTCTGCCGGCGACGCGGCGGTGCCATCGGCGCGATGTTTGCGAAGGCCCGGTGAGCCGTTCGGTCCGTTCGAGATTGCGACCCGTCGTCCTGATCCGGAGGTCCGCGCATGCCCCGATTCCCGTCTTTTCTGGCCGCCCGTTCGGTATTGTCGCTCCTGTCGCTCCTGTCGGCCCTGTCGGTGCTGCCGGCCCGGGCCGGGGAAGCCTGCCGCGAGGATATCCTGTTCCTGCGCGGCTCCTGGGGGCAGGCGCGATTCGGGGTCGAGGTCGCCGCTACGCCCGAGGCACGGGCGCGCGGGCTCATGTTTCGCGAGAGCCTGGGAGCGAGCCGGGGGATGCTGTTCGTCTATGATGCGCCCGGCGCGCCGGCCTTCTGGATGAAGAACACGCTGATTGCGCTCGACATGCTCTTCATCACCCCCGAAGGCGTGGTGCAATATGTGCATCCCGAAGCGGTTCCCGGCGATCTCACGCCCATCTCCGGGGGGGCGGGGGTGCAGTATGTGCTGGAGATCAGCGG
>JALWJU010000399.1 GCA_026997055.1 Paracoccaceae bacterium
GTGCGGGGCAGGGCGGGGGGCTCAGTCGAGAAAGGCCTTTTCGACCACATAGGTTTTCGGGTCGGAATTGGCGCCTTCTTCGAGCCCGTAGCCTTCGAGCATGTCCTTGAGTTCGAGGTTGAAGGCGAGGTTGCCGCAGACCATGGCGCGGTCGGTCTCGGGGCTGAGCGGGGCGACGCCCAGATCCTCGAAGGCCTCGCCCGAGCGCATCAGGTCGGTGATCCGGCCCATTTTCGGGCTCTCTTCGCGGGTGGTGGTGGGGTAGTAGCGGAGCTTGTCGGCAAAGCCCTTGCCGATCAGTTCCTCGAGCAGTTCGTTCTGGCGGATGTCCTCGATCAGCCGGCGGCCGTATTCGAGCTCGCCCAGCTCGCGGCAGGTATGGGTGAGGATCACCTCGTCGTAATCCTCGTAGGTCTGCGGGTCGCGCAGGAGCGAGGCAAAGGGGGCGATGCCGGTGCCGGTGGCAAAGAACCAGATCCGCCTGCCCGGCAGCAGCGCGTCATGGACAAGCGTGCCCACGGGTTTGGGGCGCAGGATGATCTGGTCGCCGGGCCTTATGTGCTGGAGGCGCGAGGTGAGCGGGCCGTCGGGCACCTTGATCGAGTAGAATTCGAGCTCGTCGTCCCAGGCGGGCGAGGCGATGGAGTAGGCGCGCAGGAGCGGCTTGCCGTTATCGTCCAGCAGGCCGATCATCACGAATTCGCCGGAGCGGAAGCGCAGGCTCCGCGGGCGGGTCACGCGAAAGGAAAACAGCCGGTCGGTCCAGTGCCGGACCTCGGTCACGGTCTGGGCGTCGGGCAGGGTCTTTTTCGCGCTGGCGCTGCTGCTGGCCTGGCGGTCTGGCATGTCGTTCACGTCTGCTCTCTCTCTCTTTCTCGCTCTTTCGCTCTCACACGGTCCGGGCTGACGGCTGCGCCTGTATAGGCGCGCCGGGCCTGCGGGTCCAGACCGGGGGGCGCGTCGGATGGTCACAAGTTGTATGTGCACAAATGAAAAACTCCTTCCGGGCGGGAAAATTTCCCGGTAATGGTGGGGCAAGAGGCTGTAAACAGAACAGGCGTTTGCCCATGAAACAGGAAATCGACTCTCTGGACCGCAGGATCCTCGCCGAGCTGCAGCGCGATGCGGGCCAGTCGCTCGATGCGATCGCCCGCGCGGTGGGATCTTCCAAGACCCCGGTCTGGAACCGTATCCGCAAGATGCGCGAGGCCGGGGTGATCGGTCCGGCAACCGTGCATGTGGACGCCGAATCGGTGGGGCTGGAGGCGTGCTTTTTCGTGCTGGTGCGCACCTCGGAGCACGAGGCGGGCTGGCAGGAGCGGTTTCTGGCCGCCGTGCGCGCGCGCCCGGAAGTGCTGGAGGCGCACCGGCTGGCGGGCGAGATCGACTATCTGCTGAAGGTGCGGGTGGCGAATGCCCGCGCCTATGACGACTTCTACCAGGCGCTGATCGGCGAGGTGCGTATCTTTGACGTCACCGCGCTTCTGTCGATGGAGGAGATCAAGTTCACCACCGAACTGCCGCTCTGAGCCCGGGCGGTCGGGACCGGGGCGCTGCCCCGGACCCCGGAGTATTTGGCGAAAGATGAAAGGGCAGGCGGTTCGGGCTCAGCATGTGACCATGAGCCGGCCGAGGCCGTGGAAGTGGTAGAGATTGGCGTATTCGGGTGGCGCGGCCAGCGCGAGGGCGGGGCAGCGCTCAAAGAGGATCGGCAGCGCGGTGGCAAGCTCGAGGCGGGCAAGCGGCGCGCCGATGCAGAAATGCGCCCCGGCGCCGAAGCTCAGGTGGCTGCGCTGCGGGCGGGTCGGCTCGAAGCGGTCGGGCGCCTGCCAGCGCGCCGGGTCGCGGTTGGCGGCGGCGAGCAGCAGGCCGACCTCGTCGCCGGGCGCGAAACGGTGGCCGAAAAGCTCCGCCTCCTCATGGGCGAAGCGGGTGAAGAGGTGCAGCGGCGGGTCGAGGCGCAGGGTCTCTTCGAGCGCCGCTTCGCGGGTTTCGGGCGCGAGCAGGGCGGCGCGGGCGCCGGGCACTTCCAGCAGCAGCTTCACCGCGTTGGCCATGGCGTGGACGGTGGCTTCGTGGCCGGCATTGAGCAGCAGGATGCAGGTGGTGATGAGCTCGTCGGTGCTGAGCTTCTCGCCCGCTTCCTCGGCCGCGATCAGCTCGGTGATGAGGTCGTCGGCCGGGCGCGCGCGCCGCTCGTCCACATAGGCGCGCATGAAGGCGGTGAAGGCTTCGGTCGCGGCCACGGCGCGCGCCTCGAGCGCCCGGTCGCGGCGGGCCTGATACATCGCCACCATGGCGTGGGACCAGTCCAGCAGCCGGTCGGCCATGTATTCGGGCACGCCCAGCAGGCGGCAGATGACGATGATCGGGATCTTCTGGGCGAAGGCGGGGATCAGGTCGAAGGGGCCGGCGGGGAAGGCGTCGATCAGCCCGTGGGCGAGCGCGGCGATCTCGGGGGCCAGGGAGCGGATGCGCCGGGAGGTGAAGGCGCGCAGGGTGAGCGCGCGCAGGCGGGCATGGCGCGGCCCGTCGAGCTCGAGCATGGAGTG
The DNA here is from genome assembly GCA_026997055.1 of Paracoccaceae bacterium. Classification (GTDB taxonomy): domain Bacteria; phylum Pseudomonadota; class Alphaproteobacteria; order Rhodobacterales; family Rhodobacteraceae; genus JAAEUB01. The sequence continues at coordinate 2,553 of JALWJU010000399.1, forward strand.
GGCCTCGACCGCGTAAAACGGCGCGAGGTGCTCGGGCACGGCGCGGGGCGTGAGCGGCGCGCGGCCGAAGCGGCGGTCGCGCAGGAGCGTGTTGACCGCCCTGTAGCTCACCGCCATGGGCAGGGCGTAATCCTGCCAGAAGAAGAGGTCGCCCGCCCCTTCGCCCGCCTCGGTGCGCGCCTGCGTATAAAAGCGGTAGGGGTCCTGGACAAAGGCCGGATCGGTTGCGGACTGGCTGAGGCTCAACATGGCTCAGCCTTGCCCGGCGGGCAGGGTTTTGCAAGCCTTTTCAGGTGCATCTGGCGCCGGAGCGGGCGGGCGCCCGGTCCTTGCCCCGCGCCTCAGTCCTTGAGCCGGCAGGTGGAGATGCCGAGGATCGAGTAGAGCGGGCAGGAGCCCATCAGGCCGGTGACCAGCGGGACGATCCCGACCAGCAGCCAGGGGCTGGCATTCTCGGCGGTGAAATAGGCGATGATCAGCGCGAGCCCGACGACGACGCGCAGGATGCGGTCGATATTGCCTTCGTTTTTCTTGAACATGTCAGGTTCCTTTCCTGTCTGTCAGGTCGTTTCTCAGGTTGTTTCCCGTCTTGATGCGGCGAGTTTACCATCACCGCAGAGATAGGCATGTGTCATGGTCACACAAGGGCAGGCGGGCGGCCCTGGCAGGCGCGGCGGGCACGGGGCTGCTCAGAGCGCCGCGCTTCGGGCCTGGCGCTCGAGCCCGGCGCGGTCCAGGATCTCGACCACGCCGCGCCCATGGCGGATG
>JALWJU010000400.1 GCA_026997055.1 Paracoccaceae bacterium
GTGCAGGCGCTTCATCTCAGGGGCCTTTTGCCCTTGGAAAGGGGGCCCACCCTGTCCGGCGGGCAAAAAACCCCTGATATTTCGCGCCTGTACCGCTGTGAGCGCGGGATTGATGGGTTCTGAGCCTACCCCCCGAGGCTCGCTTCCACGCGAAAGCCGTCGGGAATCGCGTCGCGCCCCTCCAGCAGCAGATCGGCCATTACCTCGGCCACTTTCGGCGCCATGCCGAAGCCGATCTTGAAGCCGCCATTGGCGATGAAATGCCCCTTGCGCCCCGGCCATTCCCCCAGCATCGGCGCGCGGCTCATGGCGCGCGGGCGCAGCCCGGCCCAGCGGGCGATAACCGGCGCATCGGCAAGCGCCGGCACCAGCGCGCGGGCCTTGTCCAGCAGGGCTTCGAGCTGTGCGTCGGTCGTATCCGGCGCGGCATATTCGCGCTCGCTGGTCGAGCCGATCGCCACCGTGCCATCGGCATGGGGGACGACATGCAGCCCCTTGACATAAAGCTGGGGCAAATCGCGCGCGTCATGGGCGAGCAGGGCCGACTGGCCCTTGACCCCGTTGCCCACCTCACGGCCCAGATCGGCGGAAAGCTCGGCCAGCCCCGCCACCCCGGTCGCCCAGACCCGCGCGCCGCGCGGCGTGGCCTCGCGCTGCACCGCGACCCCCCGCGCCGCCAGTGCCGCCACCAGCGCCGCGCCGGCCATGCGCGGGTGCATCCGCGCGCTCAGCGTGTCCAGCACCCAGGCGCCGGCGAGGCTTTCGGGCGCCCAGCCGGGGGCGGGGTTCTCGTCCAGCACCTGCCAGACCGCCTCGCCCCGCCAGTGTGCACGCGCCTCACCCACCCGCTCGCGGGCCAGCGCAAGCCCGCGTTCACTCTCTACCACCTGCACCCGGCCCGAGCGCCGATAGCCCGGATCGCGCCCACCCGCCGCGCGCACCTCGCGCCAGAAATCCGCCGCCATGAGCAGGCTCTCGAACTGGAACTGCTTCTTTTCGTTCCACCGCTCCGGGCTATGCGGGGCCAGCGCGCCCACCAGCCCGCCCGAGGCCCCGGCACCGGCCCCGTGCGGGTCCACCACCCGCACGCGCGCGCCGCGCCGGACGCAGGCCCAGGCGATCGACAGGCCGAAGATCCCGGCGCCGTATATGGTCACATCCGTCATTGCCAAATCCCGGCCCTTTGCCCATTGTCGCGCCATTCACACCATCAGCGCGCACTCTTTCGCGCCCCTTGTAGGCCAGCCCATGACAAACGACCAGAGCGCGAGTCTGACATGGAAGCCCGGCGATGTGCCGGTCTCGCGGCACTTTGACGATGCCTATTACAGCCTCGAAAACGGGCTGGCGGAGACGCGCCACACCTTTCTCGCCGGCAACGGCCTGCCCGCGCGCCTGTGCGACGGCTTCCGGGTGGCGGAGCTTGGCTTCGGTACCGGGCTCAACATGCTGGCCCTGGCCCAGGCCTGGCGGGGAGAGGGGCGCGTGCGCTTTACCTCGTTCGAGGCCTTTGCGATGCGCGCCGAAGACATGGCCCGCGCGCTCTCGCCATTTGCCGAACTGGCCGGCCTCGCCGCGCCCTTCCTCGAAGCCTGGGGCGCGGGCAAGCGCCGCTTCAGCCTTGGCGGGCTGGAGGTCGAGGTGATCCCGGGCGATGCGGCCGAGACCTTGCCACGCTGGGCGGGGCGGGCCGATGCGTGGTTTCTCGACGGCTTCGCCCCGGCGAAGAATCCGGGCCTCTGGACGCCCGACCTCATGCGCGAAGTCGCCCGCCACACCGCGCCCGGTGGCACCTTCGCCACCTATACCGCCGCCGGCCATGTGCGCCGGGCGCTGGCGGCGGCGGGCTTTGCGGTGGAGCGCGCACCGGGTTTCGGGCGCAAGCGGCACATGAGCCTCGGCAGGCTGGGCAGAGCGGATCATCATGGGCGGTAATGATGGTCGGAAATGCGGGCAATGACGCGCGCAGGGGGATCCTGCTGATGGTGGCGGCGACGGCGGTTTTCGCCCTGATGGACGCCATGTCGCGCCATGTGGCGGCGCGCTCCGGCGTGATCGCGGTGGTGATGATCCGCTACTGGTTCTTCGCCGGTTTCGTGCTGGTGCGCGCGGCGCGAAGCCCCGGCGGCCTGCGCGCCACCGCAATAAGCGCAAGGCCCGTGCTCCAGGTCCTGCGCGGGCTGCTGCTGGCGGGCGAAGTCTGCCTGACCGTCAGCGCCTTCGTGCTGCTGGGGCTGATCGAGACTCATGCGCTGTTTGCCTCCTACCCGCTGATGGTCGCGGCGCTTTCCGGCCCGGTGCTGGGCGAGCGGGTGGGCTGGCGGCGCTGGGCGGGGGTCGGCGCGGGCTTTGCCGGCGTGCTGATCATCCTCGAGCCCGGCGCGCGGATGCTGTCGCCGGGCGCGCTGGTCGCGCTGGGCGGAGCGCTGGCCTTTGCCGTTTACGGGCTGCTCACCCGCCTGGTCGCGCGCGACGACAGCGCCGCGACCAGCCTGTTCTGGACCGGCGTGACCGGCGCTCTGGCGATGAGCGCGGTCGGGGTATTCTACTGGCGGCCCATCGCGGTGGAGGACTGGGGCTGGGTGCTGGCGCTCTCGGCGACCTCGCTGCTGGGCCACTGGCTGCTGATCCGGTGCTACGAGGCGGCCGAGGCCAGCGTGGTGCAGCCCTTTGCCTTTCTGCAACTGGTATTCGTGGCCCTGCTCGGGGTCGGGATTTTCGGCGAGGCGCTGCGCTGGAACGTGGTCGTCGGCGCCGGGATGGTGGTGGCGGCGGGGCTGTTTACCCTGTGGCGCGCGCCGCCGGGAGGGAGCCCGGCCCCGCGCCGGCGGCGCTCGTGACGCTCAGCGCGAACCGATTTCGCGGCGCAGGGTGAGCGGCAGGGTCTTGCCCGCGAGGCGCGCCCGGTAGGGGGCAAGGCCTTCGGTCACGCGCATCACGTAGTTGCGGGTCTCGCGAAAGGGGATATGCTCGATCCAGTCCACCGCATTGACATCGCGCGCGCCGGGATGGCCCATCTCCTCGACCCAGCGGCGGGCGCGGCCGGGGCCTGCATTGTAGGCCACCGCCACCAGCACCGGGTTGGGCCCGTATTCCTCGAACAGCCATGCCAGATACTCCTGGCCGAGGCGGATGTTATAGGCCGGATCCCCGGTCAGCCGGCCCCGGTCGTAGGCGGTCTCCAGCTTGCGGGCCATGTCGCGGGCGGTGGCGGGCATCAGCTGCATCAGCCCCGCCGCCCCGGCATGGGATACCACTTCCGGGTGGAATTCGCTTTCGCGGCGCATGATCGACAGGGCGAATTC
>JALWJU010000401.1 GCA_026997055.1 Paracoccaceae bacterium
GCCGATCGAATCGGTGCCCAGCCAGTGGTCGCGCGAAGCCGGCTCCCAGACATCGCCGACGATCTCGGTCATGCCGTAGGGTGCTATCCAGGGCGCGAAAATGGCGGTGAAGAAATACAGCCCGGTAAAGAACAGGCCGATGGCGGCGGCGGGGGGGATGCGCATCATTTCGGGTGCCTCAGGCGCGGATTGGCGAGGATCGACACGATATCGGCGACCATGTTGAGGCCGATATAGACGGCGGCGAAGATCAGCCCGCAGGCCTGCACCACCGGCACGTCGCGCTTGGAGACGTGATCGACCAGGTACTGGCCGAGGCCGGGATAGACGAACACCACCTCGACCACCACCACGCCCACCACCAGATAGGCGAGATTCAGCATCACCACGTTGACGATGGGCGCGATGGCATTGGGCAGGGCGTGCTTGCGGATCACCTCGAGGCCCGAGAGCCCCTTGAGCTCGGCGGTCTCGATATAGGCCGACTGCATCACGTTGAGGATGGCGGCGCGGGTCATGCGCATCATGTGCGCCAGCACCACCATGGTCAGCACCGCGACCGGCAGGGCCACCGTGCGCAGCTTTTCGAAAAGGCTCATGGAGTCGCTGATCATGGCGACGGAGGGCGCCCAGCCCAGCTTGACCGCTATGAAATAGGCCAGCACGTAGCCGAGCAGGAATTCGGGGATCGAGATGGTGGTCAGCGTCACCGCGCTGATCAGCTTGTCCGGCCAGCGGTCGCGAAAGCGCACGGCGATCAGGCCCAGCGTGATCGCCAGCGGCACCGAGACCACGGCGGCGCAGGCGGCGAGAAAGAGGGTGTTCTTCAGCCGCTTGCCGAGGCTTTCGGCAATGTCGGCGCCATTGGTCAGCGCGGTGCCGAGGTCGCCCTGAAGGGCGGAGAAGAGCCACTTGAAGTAGCGCGTCACGGCGGGCTCGTTGAGCCCCAGCTGCTCGCGCAGATTGGCCAGCGATGTCTCGGTGGCGGATTGACCGAGGATCGACTGGGCCACGTCGCCGGGCAGGATCTGGGTGCCGGCGAATATCAGCACCGAGGCGGCAAACAGCAGCAGGATGCCCAGCGCGAGGCGCTGGGCAACCAGTTTCACGATCGGGTGCATGCGGGCTCAGCCCTCGACCCAGCACCGCTGCATGGCGAAGTGATCCATCAGCTCGCCATTGGGGTCGTCCTCGTAGCCCATCACCCGGGTACTGATCGCATCGACGAAGTCGTTGAACATCGGCAGGATCAGCCCGCCCTCGTCGCGCAGCATCCGCGCCATCCTGGAGTAAAGCTCCTTGCGCCTGGCCGGGTCCAGCTCGGCCTTGGCTTCGATCAGCATGGCGTCGAATTCGGGGCGCTTCCACTGGGTATCGTTCCACTCGGCGGTGGAGAGATAGGCGGTGGAATACATCTGGTCCTGCACCGGGCGGCCGGACCAGTAGGAGGCGCAGAAGGGCTTCACGTTCCACACTTCGGACCAGTAGCCGTCGCTGGGCTCGCGCTTGACCTCGAGCGGGATGCCGGCGGCCCTGGCGCTCTCCTGGAAAAGCTGCGCCGCCTCGACCGCGCCCGGGAAGGCCGCGTCGGAAGTGCGCAGGATGATCGGACTGCCGTCATGGCCGGACTTGCGGTAGTATTCGGCGGCCCTTTCCGGGTCGTATTCGCGCTGCTCGATGGTGTCGTCGAAGAGCGGATAGGCGGCATTGATCGGGAAGTCGTTGCCCACCGAGCCATAGCCGCGCAGGATCTTGTCCACCATCTCCTGACGGTTGATCGCCAGCTTCAGCGCCATGCGCAGGTCGTTGTTCACGAACTCGTCGGTCTCGATGCGCATGATGAAGACGTAGTGGCCGCGGCCCGAGACATTCTTGACCGTGAGATTGGGCGCGCGGTCGAGCAGGCCGGCGACCTTGGGATCGACGCGGTTGATCATGTCCACCTGCCCCGATTGCAGTGCCGAGGTGCGGGCGGTGGCGTCGTTGATCACCAGGATCTCCACATTGTCGGCATAGCCGCGGTTTTCGTCCCAGTCGTTGGGGTTCCTGCGGAAGGTGGTGCGCACGCCCGGCTCGTTCGACTCGATGATATAGGCGCCGGTGCCGATGCCGGCATTGGGGTCGTCCTTGCCGCCATTGGGCTGGATCGCCAGGTGGTAGTCGGCCATCAGATAGGGGAAGTCGGCATTGGCCTGGCTGAGGGTGATCGCCACGATGTCGCCGTCGATCGCCATGCTCTCGATACCCTTGACGATTCCCTGGGCGCCGGATTTGGCATCGTCGCCGGTATGGCGCTCGATGGTGGCGACCACGTCTTCGGGAGTCATGGTCTTGCCGTTGTGAAATTCGACCCCCTTGCGGATCCGGAAATTCCACGTCTTTGCGTCGGGCGAAGAGGTGATCTCCTCGGCCAGCCGCGGGACCACGGCACCGTCGCGCGAGACATTGACCAGCGTGTCCGACCAGGTGCGCAGGATGCCGTGAGTCGCTTCCGAAGCGACCAGCGCCGGGTCGAGCGTGTCGGAGCTGGCGCCGCCGGACAGGCCTGCCTTGATTGTGCCGCCACGTATCGGCCCGGCGGCCTGCACGGCATTGGCGAACATGGTGCCCGCAGCGGCGGCGGAGACTCCCATCGCCGTGGCGCGACCGACGAATTCCCGGCGTGACATCTTGCGCGCGGCGACGCGCCTCTTCAGGTATTCGATTTTCTCGTTCATCTTTTCTCGTTCTCCCGTTCTCTCCTGTTGGACCCATCCCCGGCAGGGCTGGTATCTGCCAGTACAGGGTCGCCCATGCCCCCCCTTGTGAGCAAGGGTTTTTTCCCAAGCGCGGTCTGGCGCTGCGGATTTGCGCCCGATTCGGGGTCTGGCGTGCGGTCTGGCAGCAGAGGAAGAGGCGAATCGCGCCCGGTTGGCGAGACAGGATTGCCCGATTCCCGGAAAGCTGGCCGCGCCAGGAGGCGCGGCCAGGCGATCCGGTTTCGCCGCTCAGAAATGCAGCGAAATATCCCGGTGGTCGGAGCTGCAACGGGCCATGTAGAGGGCCTGCTCGCGAGTGAAGCGCTCCTGCTGGCGCATCCCCAGGGTGTCGCGGATCGTCTCGAGATAGGCTTCGAGTTCCGGCTTGAGCGCCTCGGCGGCCCGGCTCCGCCATTCGGCTTGGGCCTCGTAGGCAGCCAGGGCCTTTTCGTATTGCTCCAGGGCCTTTTCCAGGTCCGGCGAGCGGCCCTTGAGCGCCTTGCGGGCCTTGCCCAGCCACTTCTTGATCTCGCCGGTGCCCTTGACGCCGCGCACCTCGCGCTCGAGCGCCTTGAGCGCCTCCATAGCCTCCTTGGGCGGCAGGGTCTCGATCCGGCCGCGCATCTCCTCCAGCGGCTGCCTGAGGGTGGCGAAGGCTTCGTTTGCGTCGAGTACCGCCAGCACGTCGCTGACCGCCTGGTAGGAGGTATCGGCAGCGCGGCGGTAGGAATTGCGTGCAGCGGTTTCGGCCCCGGTCAGGGCGGCGAAATTCGCATGAACCTCTTCCCAGCCGTCCGGGAAGGAGGCCTGCAGACGCGCGATCTCGGCATTGAGCTCGTCGATCCGCGCTTCGATCTCGGCACGCTCTTCGGCCTGCGCCGCATCGCGCATCCGGCTGGCCCGGGTCGAAAGCTCCTCGACCTGTGCCTCGGCCTCGCGGATATGCTTTTCGATCTCGCGCACGACCTGCATCTGCGGGCGGTATTCCGGCGCTGCGGCCAGGACCGCTTCGGAGGCGTCGAAGGCCTTTTGCAGATTGGCCACCGCATCCGTCGCCGCGCCAAAGCCCTTTTCCAGATCCCTGCGCAGGTCGTCGGGCAGGACCGAGAGGTCAAGCCCCTGGGCCCGGGCGATGGCGTCCTGCACCTGGCTGCCCGCGGCGAGCTTGTCATGCACGTATTGCTCGACGCAGGCCTGCAGCTTCGGGTTGCGCGGCGGCGGTGAGGTCTCCGACAGGAAGTTGACCCGGTTGGGCAGGTAGTTCACCAGCGGCGGGTAATAGCCGACGATCCCGAGCGCCGTGAGCTGCAGCAGGATGAAGGGGATCACCCCCTTGTACATCTGCACCGTCTTCACCGCCGCCGGGGCCACCCCGCGCAGGTAGAACAGCGCGAAGCCGAAGGGCGGCGTCAGGAAGCTGGTCTGGATGTTGAGCCCGATCATCACCCCGAGCCACACGGCGGTGACATTGGCCGCCGGATCCGCCAGCAGGATCGGCGCCACGATCGGCACCACCACCACGGAAATCTCGATGAAGTCGAGGAAGAAACCGAGGATGAAGATCACCGTCATGACCACGAGGAACTTGGTCCAGAAGCCGCCGGGCAGGCCGTTGAGAAACTCGCGCACAAGCTCCTCGCCGCCAAAGGCGCGGAAGGCGGCGGTGAGGATCGCGGCCCCCATCAGGATCACGAAGACCAGCGAGGTGGTCTTGGCGGTGTCCTGCATGACCTGGTGCAGGGTATTCTGGATGCGCAGCACCCGGATGCCGCTCCAGACCAGCGCGGTGATGACGCCGAGCGAGCCGGCGACCCCCAGCCAGATGCCGAACATGTCGGAGCCGCTCTGCACCAGCTTGATGTTCATCGGGTAGTTCTGCACCGCATAGCCCAGCAGGATCACCGAAGCGATGCCCAGAAGCGCGGGCCAGTAGCGGCGCTTCTCTCCTTCGTACAGGCGATAGCCGGCCATCACCGTGGCCCCGACCGCGCCGATGGCGCCGGCCTGGTTTACCGTGGCGACGCCGGCAATGATCGAGCCGAGCACGAGGAAGATCAGCGCCAGCGGCGGCACCAGGGTCAGGGCGACCTTCTTCCAGAAGTCGGGTCCGTACTTGCCCTCGAGCTTGACCGCCGGGGCGGCGCTCGGGCGCAGGATGGCGAAGATCAGGATATAGGCCATGTAGAGCCCCACCAGCACCAGGCCCGGCACCAGCGCACCGAGGAACATCTCGCCCGCCGAGGTCGAGCCCACGTCGAATACCGACGGCATCGAGACTTCGCCGGTGGCCTGCTTGTAGAGGGTCTTGCGCAGGTTCAGCGCCTGGTCGGTGGCACTCGACAGCTGGTCGGCGAGGATGATCAGCACGATCGAGGGCGGGATGATCTGCCCCAGCGTGCCGGAAGCGGCGATGGTGCCGGTGGCCAGCGGAGTGGAGTATTTTGACCGCATCATGGCCGGCAGCGAGATCAGCCCCATCGCCACCACGGTGGCGCCGACGATGCCGGTGGTCGCCGCCAGCAGCGCGCCCACGAACACCACCGAGATCCCCAGCCCCCCCGGCACCGGGCCGAACAGCTGCGCCATGGTCACGAGCAGGTCTTCGGCGATCTTGGACTTCTGCAGCATGATGCCCATGAAGATGAAAAGCGGCACCGCAATCAGCGTATCGCGCTCCGGCACCCAATAGACGCTTCGCAGGTTCGTCACCCCCGCGCTCAGCCATTGCCAGGGATTGCCGGCATAGAAATAGGCGCCTGGGTCGCCCGTGACGACATAGCCCGTCGCGCCGGCAAGAACGATGGTCAGGATGGCGGAGCCGGGCAGGGCAAAGGCCACGGGAAAGCCCGAGCCCAGCGCCGCGGCCATCAGGATCAGCAGTATGATCAGGAAGAACAGTTCCATGTCAGGTCCTCTTGCAGAGCGGCTTCAGTGCGACGAGACTTCGTAGGAGCGGTGCCCCGGCTCGCCGCGCCAGTCGGCAACCGAGTCGAACAGCATCACCACGAACTCGATCAGCATGGTTGCCCCGAAGATCCCGAGGAAGGCGGCCATCTGGTATTTTACATACATGCCGATGCCGCCGGTCTGGGTGATCTCGAAATTCATCACCGGGCTGTTGATGATCGAATGCGAGCCGGAGAAGCCCACGGCCAGCACCGTCCAGGCGGTGGTCATGCCCAGCAGGATCACCCCGACGACATTGAACAGCCCCTTCTTGCGCGCCTCCAGCCCGGCATAGAAGACATCGACGCGCACATGGCCCTCTTCGTAGAGCGTATAGGCCGAGGCGAGCAGGAACAGCGCCGAATACCAGTAGCGCACCAGGTCGCCCATGAAGGCCTGTTCGTAGGAGAACACGAAGCGGGTGATGACGATGGCCAGCTCGGCGAGGATGATCAGCAGTGCCAGCCAGATGAAGCCCAGCGAGCGGGTGAAAAGGGCGACGACGAAGCCCAGCGCGATCAGCGGCAGGTGGAAATAGATGCCGACGAAATCGGGGCGCTGGAAGTTCAGCACCGTCTCGCGCGCCATGAAGATGTCGAGGATCTTCTCGACCCGCAGAAAGGCGATGCCCGCATCGGCGATGCCGACGAAGAGAATACCGAAGTAGAAGGCCCGCAGCAGATAGGCATTGAAGCGGTGGATCTGCCAGGCGTCCCAGCGCAGGGAATGGCGCCCGGTGCGCAGCGACCAGGCGATGCCGGCGCCGATGCAGACCAGATAGACCAGCAGCGGTGCCACCATCCCTTCGCCGCCGGTCAGCATATCCGCGGTGGACGCCATGCCGAAGCCGACATTCAGTGCATTGACGATCAGGAAGGCCGCCAGCGCCCCCAGCATCCCCCAGCCAAAGGCGCGCACGACCGGCGCCGGATTGCCGAATTGCTCGACGCCTTCGGGTAGATCGGTCACGGACATCTTTCCCCCACTTGCTGTTCAGAATCCCCCGGCCCCGCGGCGGGCGCGACCGGGCGGCTCATGTCCTGGAAACGTATGGAAAAAGCGGGGCCCGAAAGCCCCGCTCCATGTGCGTATCGGCTGCGATCAGCCCTCGTCGAGGCCGAGCACGCGGTTGCGCTGGGCGGTGAACTGGCCCTGCATCAGCGCCATGGACTGGCCGATCTCGCGCAGCGCCTTCTGGAAGGCATCGTCCACCTCGGCGGCCAGAGCCGACTTGGCGCGGGTCTCTTCGAAGACTTCGGCCGCGGCCTCGCCGAAGGCATCCCAGATGTCCTCGTTATAAGAGGCCACCTGCACGCCCTGCTCTTCGATCAGCTTCTGCAGATACTCGCCGTTGCGGGCCTGAATTTCGGAGAACATGTTGTTGTTTTCTTCCTTGCAGGCCGCTTCGATCACCGCCTTGTGGTGATCCGAGAGGCCGGACCACCAGGAGGCGTTCATGCCGAAGGCGAGGTTGGCGTTGGGCTCGTGCATGCCGGAGGTGTAGTAGTACTTGGTCACTTCATAGAACTTCATGAAGTAGTCGTTGTACGGACCCACCCATTCGGTCGCGTCGATGGCGCCGGAGACGAGGTTCTCGTAGATCTGGCCGCCGGGCAGCGAGATGGTGGAGACGCCGAGCTTGCTCATCACCGTGCCGCCGAGGCCGGGGATGCGCATCTTCAGGCCCTTGAAGTCCTCGGGGCCGTTGATCTCCTTGGCGAACCAGCCGCCGGCCTGGGTGCCGGTGGCGCCGCAGGGCCAGGCCTTGAGGCCGAATTCGCCCGACACCTTGTCCCACAGTTCCTGGCCGCCGGAATACAGGATCCAGGCGTTCCACTCGTCCACGGTCATGCCGAAGGGTACGGCGGTGAAATAGGCGAATGCCGGGTCCTTGCCGACCCAGTAGTAATCGGCGGCGATATAGGCCTGGGAGTTGCCCGAGGCGACTTCGTCAAACGAGTCGAACGCCTTCACGCGCTCGCCGGCGGCGAAGTAGTTCACCTTGATCGCGCCGTCCGAGAGCGCCTCGATACGAGCGGCAAGGCGCTGGGCCGAGGTGCCGAGGCCGGGGAAGTCGCGCGGCCAGGTCGATACGATGTTCAGTTCGACACGCTCCTGGGCAACAGCAGGTGCGGCCAGAGCCACCCCGGTCGCGCCTGCGGCGGCACCGGTCAAAAACTTGCGGCGTTCCATCAAATTCATCTCCTCCGAGTGATGATTGCTTTTCTGCATTTGTTCGCGCACGGGCTCCCTGACCGTGGCGCTGGGCTCAGATTAAGGAAGTCTTGGGCGAATTCAAATGCAAACTGTGAAATAGGTCTGCAAAACTTACATATTGCTGAAAAAATGATCGCCTCGACGGCGAGTTAACGCTAACAGATCCGCCCCGGCCCGGATTGCGGGCGTGGGATGTATGGCATCGTATGCAAGCGAATCGCCCGACCGGCCCGAGCGGCCCGGACCGGCAAGACAGGCAGGAGCGGCAGGATCGCACTGCGCAGGCCCGGCGCCGCGCCGTTGTGGCCGGGAACGTCCGTGTGCCGTTCGCCCCGGCGCCCTGTCCCATGCGCCCCGTCCTGCTCGCCGATATCCTGAAATCCGGCCCGGAAGTGGTGCCGCTGATAGGACTTGAACCTACGACCCCATCATTACGAATGACGTGCTCTACCAGCTGAGCTACAGCGGCCGACACTTCCGGTGGCTGGTCTTTAGCATCGCTCGGGGGCGCTGTGTAGTCCTATTTTTCGCCCGCCGAAGCTTCGGCAGGGTTGTCGGCGGGAGCTTTTTCCGGCGCTTCGGCTTCGATGATCAGCGCCTTTTCCTCCTGGCTCTCCTGCGCCTCTTTCTCTTCTTTCTCTTCGGGGAGGGGGGTGCCTTCGTCCTTCGTGCCGGCAACGATCAGCGGCAGCATGTCGGCGCTGCCGGGCAGGGCGACTTCGCCCGCTTCGGGCTCCTTCCAGCTGAGCGTGTCAAACGAGCCGCAATGCTCACAGACCGGGACCCAGTGGGCATGGGCGTGGTTGCAGTTTTCGCAGATCCATTGCGGGCCGCGCGGGGCGGTGACGGCGCGCGCAAGCCAGGCGCGCACCACCGAATCCTCGGCCCCCTCGCCGCGCTCGATCGCCGCCATCAGGGTCAGGGCTCGCTGGCTGGGGCGCTCTTCGGCGAGGTCGCCCATGGCCTTGCGCGCGGCGGCGAAATCGCCGGCGGCGATGTGCAGCTCGGCCAGCAGCATCCGGGTCTCGGGGGACTCGGGCTGGTGCCGGGTGAGGGCGCGGAAGCGCTTGAGCCGCGCTTCGGGGCTCTCGTCGGGGACAATCGCGGCAAAGGCGGCGGCAAGCTCCGGGTGGGGCTGGGCCTGCCAGGCCTTGACGATCACCCGGGCGGCGTATTTCGGCTTGCCGTCCTCGATATAGGAGCGGGCGGTGAGCACCGCGGCGGGCACCAGGTCGGGCGAGAGGCGGTTGGCCTCGATCGCCGCTTCGCGCGCCTCGATGCTCTTGCCCTCGGCAATCACGTCGCGCGCCTGGCTCAGCGCCAGCACCGCGTCGCGGCGGCGATAGACATCGCGCGGCAGGGCGCCGTATCTGAGCTTGGCGTTCAGGGTCTTGCGCGCACCCTCCCAGTCGCCCTTTTCGGCCTGCAGGCGCAGGAGTGTGTCCTGCACCTCGCCGTGGCGGGGCTTCAGCGCAAAGGCCTTTTCGGCAAGCTTCATCGCCGTATCGGTATCGCCTTCGGCGAGCTTCTGGCGCATCAGGCCGCGCACCCCGACAAAGCGCGTGCGCTCGTCGGCCAGCAGGCGCTTGTACATGGTCAGCGCCTGGCGCTTGTCGCCCGACGCCTCGGCGGCCTGGGCGGCGAGCAGGCTGGTCAGCTCGGGGCGGTTCAGGTATTTCTCCGCCTTCGCGGCCCGGGCCGCGGCCAGCCGCGGCTCGCCCTCGGCCAGCGCCATCATCCCCTCGGCCAGCGCGTCATAGCCCTTGCGCTCGCGCCGGCGGTCGAACCAGCGCGAAATCGCGGTCTCGTCGCCATTGAGAAAGTGATAGATCGCCACCAGCAGGCCGGCGAGTTTCAGCCCCAGCCAGACCGCGAGGACCAGCGCGATCAGCGCCAGCGCGGCCTGCAGCGGGCCGAGATTGAACTCGGTGGCGCCAAGGGCGATGCGCACCCCGCCCTCGGTCTCCATCAGCGCCCCGGCGCCAAGGGTCAGAAGCGCGATTGCGGCGACGAAAAGGACGATCTTGAGGAGCGACCAGAGCATGTTGTGTCCTTTACTGCGTGTCGAGGCCGGCACTCATGGCCTCGGCGGCGGCCAGGGCCTGCTGGCGGCGCTCGGCCTGGGCCAGCCAGGGGGCCATCTTGCGCCGCCCGGCTTCGGGCAGGGCGGCGATTTCGGCAAGCACGGCGAGGAGGTCGCCGGCCTTCAGCGCCGCTTCGGCGCGCGAGAGCACCGCGTCGGGGTCGTCGCCCTCCTTCGGCTCGAGGCTGCGGGTGCCGAGCTGGCTGCGCAGGAAGCCTTCGAAACGGCCGATCCGGCCGGCCTCCACAAGCTCGGCAACCGACGCCGAAAGCGCCGCGCGGGCGGCATCGGGAAAGGCGCTCTGCAAATCGTTCAGGGTAGGAATGCCCGTCTCGGCGGCCGCTGCCAGCGCCTCGGGCGGGGTCCGGCCGGTCAGGTCGGCGAGCCGGGCCAGGGCCTCGGCAAAGGGCTGGCCGCTCTCCAGCGCGGCGGCGAGGCGGGCGCGTGCGGCACGCAGGGCGGCTTCGCGGGCAGCTTGCTCGGCGCTGCGGCTGTCGGCGGCGGCGGCTTCCTCTGCCGCGCGTATGCGGGCAAGCTCGCCGTCCAGCATCTCGCGCATGGCCGTAAGCTCGCGCTCATAGGCGCGCGCGGCGGCCTCGGCGGCCTCGCTGCCGGAGCCGCGCGGGAGCTTTTCGAGAGCGCGCAGGCGGGCGTCGATGGCTTCGAGCGCCTCGCTCTGACCGGCAATGCGGGCTTCGGCCGCGTCAAGGCCCGCGCGACTCTCGCGCAACTCGGCGCGCAGATCGGCAAGGCCGGTATCGGCCTCGAGCGCGTTCACGCGTGCGCCAAGCTCGGCGAGCGCGGCCTTCTGCGCCTCGAGGGTGGCGGCCAGCGGGTCCGGCTCCGGCTTCACCCCCGGAAAGGGCCAGCCTTCGGGGAAGACGGTGCGCGCGGCGGCAAAGCCGAGCATGGCAGAGAGCGCGCCTGCGAGCAGCAGGCCGGCGACGGGCAGAGTCCTGCCGCGCGTGGGGTTTTCCGGGTGAGGGCTCTCTTCGGTCACCGCCTCATCGGCCTGGGTCTCATCGACCCGTTTTTCTTCGGAATCCGGCTCCCGATCCTGCGGGGAATCTTCCGCCACGTCTTTACCTCTCATACCTTGCGCACGAACCTTATCGCGCCCCCGCCAGTGCCTCAAGCGCAACGCTGCCGCAGGGCGGCGAGGATCCGCCGCTGCATTTCGTCGCCCACGGGGCGGGTGCAGACTTCGCTCTCTCCCCCGACCGCCTGCCGCCAAGCGCGGGCCACGGCGGGGCTCAGGGCGATGGTGCGAAGCCCCCGTCCGGGGCGGGCCATCGCGCCCCCGACAAGCGCCGCCGAGCGCGGCGAGTAAAGGGGAAGGATCGCCCGGTGCTCCCCTTGCAGGGCGGCCAGCATCTCGGGGCTCAGGGCAAGCGCGCGCTGGTCGTAGATGACAGTCTCTGTCGCCGGGATGCCTGCTGCGGCGAGCTTGCCGGCGATGTCGCCGCGGGCATGGCGGCCGCGCAGCCACAGGAGCGCGCCTTGCGGGGGATGGGCGGTGAGGTGGTCAAGCAGGGCGGCACTGTCGGGCGCCTGGTGCAGGACCTCTCCGCCGGTCGCATGCACCGCTCCGGCCGTGCGCGCTCCCACCACATAGGCGCCGCGTCCGTGCAGGCCGCCAGCAAAGCGGACCCCATTGGCCGAGGTGAAGATCAGCGCGGCGGCACCGGAAAGGTCAGGCGCTGGGCCCGTGGCGACGATCTCCATCGCCGGAGACAGGATTGCCCGCACCGGCGCGCCCAGCGCCGCCTCCAGCGCAGCGCGCAGCCGCTCGGAAGCGGCGCGCGGGCGGGTCAGCAGCAGGAGTGGGGGCTCGGGCATGTCTGTCGTCGGGATTGTGTGGATCGCGCCACGGTGATACCCCGCAGGCATGGCAGGATGCAATGACAGGGCAGAACGAGGCAGATGACCGGCACGCTGACCATACTCGGGCTCGAAAGCAGCTGCGACGATACCGCCGCCGCCGTGGTGCGCATACCGGCGAGCGGACGTGCCGAAATCCTCGCCAGCATCGTCGCCGGGCAGACGGAGCTGCACGCGGCCTTTGGCGGGGTGGTGCCCGAGATTGCCGCCCGCGCCCATGTGGAAAAGCTCGACCTCTGCGCCGAACAGGCGCTGGCGCAGGCCCGGCTCGGGCTTGACGGCCTGGACGCGATTGCCGTCACCGCCGGGCCGGGGCTGATCGGCGGGGTGCTGGCCGGGGTGATGTTTGCCAAGGGACTTGCCGCCGGGGCCGGCCTGCCGCTGGTCGGCGTCAACCACCTCGCCGGCCACGCGCTGACCCCGCGCCTGACCGATGGCGCGGCCTTTCCCTACCTGATGCTGCTGGTCTCGGGCGGGCATTGCCAGTTCCTGATCGCCAAAGGGGCCGAGGACTTCACCCGCCTGGGCGGCACGATCGACGATGCGCCGGGCGAGGCATTCGACAAGGCCGCGCGGCTGATGGGGCTTCCACAGCCCGGTGGCCCTGCGGTGGAGGCCTGCGCGCGCACGGGCGATCCGGCCCGCTTCCGCCTGCCCCGCCCGCTTCTCGACCGTCCCGGCTGCGACATGTCCTTTTCCGGGCTGAAGACCGCGCTCCTGCGCACGCGCGACAAGCTGGTGGCCGCGCATGGCGGCTTGCGCGAGGGCGACCGCGCCGACCTTGCGGCCAGCTTTCAGGCGGCAATCGCCGATGTGCTGGCCGAAAAATCCCGCCGCGCGCTGGCCGAATACCTGGCTCTGGAGCCGACCCGCCCGACCTTTGCCGTGGCCGGGGGCGTGGCGGCGAATCAGTCTCTAAGGGCTGCTTTAGAGACTGTTTCGGCCGAGGCGGGTGTCAGCTTCCTCGCCCCGTCGCAGGCGCTTTGCACCGACAATGCGGCGATGATCGCCTTTGCCGGAGCGGAGCGGATGCGCGCGGGCGGGCAGGATGACATGCGCCTCGCAGCCCGCCCCCGCTGGCCGCTTGATCAGCGCGCTCCGGCGATGCTTGGATCCGGCAGGAAGGGGGCAAAGGCATGAGCGGCGTGGCAGTGATCGGCGCCGGCGCCTTCGGCACCGCGCTGGCGGTGGCGCTGGCGCGGGGCGGGCGTGAGGTAACCCTCTGGGCGCGCAATCCGCGCGACATGGCCGAGCGGCGCGAAAACAGCGCCCGCCTGCCCGGCATCGCCTTTCCCGACCGGCTGCGCATCACCGGTGATATGGGCGAGATCACCACCCCGGTGGTGCTGCTGGCAACCCCGACGCAGGCGCTCGGCGGCTTCCTCGCAGCCCACGGCGGGCATCTTGATGGCAGAGCCCTCGTCACCTGCTGCAAGGGGGTGGACCTCACGAGCGGCCTCGGCCCCACCGAAATCACCGCCCGCGCCTGCCCCGCCGCGCGGGTCGCGGCGCTGTCGGGCCCGGGCTTTGCCATCGACATCGCTCGCGGCCTGCCTACGGCGCTGAC
>JALWJU010000402.1 GCA_026997055.1 Paracoccaceae bacterium
GGAGCCGAGAGGGTAATGCGATTGGCCACATCGCGCCCCACGCCCTGCCGCCGCGCCTGCTGCTGATCGGGCGCTGGAGCTACTATGCCGAGGGGCAGGGCGTGGGGCGCGATGTGGCCAATCGCATTACCCTCTCGGCTCCCTGGGGCGCGGCGATGGAGGCGACGCTTGCCCGCCTCGCGGGTGCTTTCGAGCGCATCTTCGTGCTGCGCCAGCCGCCCGAGATCCCGGCCTATGACAGCCGCGAGGTGGCGCGCGAGATGGCCGGCGGGCGGCTGAGCGAGGCCGGCGCCAAGGCCCGCGCCCGGGTGCCGCTCGCCGAGGCCCGCGCCCGCGCCGCGCGCGGCGAGGCGCCGTTTCGCGGCGCTGCCGCTACGGGACAGGTGGAGCTTCTCGACAGCTGGCCCTATTTTTGCGACGCCACCACCTGCACGGCGATGCCCGACGGGCGGGCTCTCTACTTCGACAACAACCACCTCACCAATAGCGGCGGCGCCCGGCTCGCGCCGCTTCTGGCGCCCGTTTTCGAGGCCGCGCCATGATCGAAGCGCTCAAGACCCGCGACTGGGATGTGATCGTCATCGGCACCGGCATCGGCGGCGGCACGATCGGGCGCGCGCTGGCCGAAAAGGGGCTGCGCGTGCTGTTTCTGGAGCAGGGGCCGGCGGGCTACCGGCGTGAAGAGACGCCGCTGGACCTTGCCATGGCCGACCCGGTGGCGCGCGCTCTGCGCGGCTTCTGGCCGACGCCGGTCAGCGGTCGCATCGGCGGGCAGGAGCTCGAATTCTTCGCTCCGCTGGGGGCCGGGCTGGGGGGCTCGTCGGCCTTCTATGCGGCGACTCTGGAGCGCCCCGAGCCCCATGACCTCGACCACAGCGCCGCGCGCCCGCACCCGACCGGCGGCTGGCCGGTCAGCTACGCCGAAATGGCCCCCTATCTGGCCCGGGCCGAGTCGCTCTACCATGTCTGCGGCGAGCCCGACCCGCTGTCCGAAGACCCCGGCGCCCTGCCTTCCGCCCCGCCGCCCGATCCTGCCGACCGCGCCCTGATGGAGCGGCTTCGCGCCAATGGCCTGCACCCCTACCGGCTCCACGCCGCCATTCGCCACCTGCCCGGCTGCGGCGAATGCCTCGGGCGCAAATGCCCCCGCGCCTGCAAGATGGACGCCCGCTCCGCCGGCATCGAACCGGCGCTGGCCACGGGCAGGGCGGCGCTCCTGTGCGAGGCCGAGGTGGTGGCGATCCGGGGCGGTGAGCGGGTGACCCATGTCGAGCTTCGCCACGGCGGCGCGCTGCACCGGCTCAGCGCGCGCGCCTATGTGCTGGCCGGCGGCGCGCTCGCCTCGCCCCGCCTGCTGCTGGCCTCTGCCAGCGAGGCCTGGCCCGAGGGGCTGGGCAATGCGAGCGGGCTGGTCGGGCGCGGGCTGATGTTTCACCTCAACGAAATGCTCGCCGTCTGGCCCCGCGGCGCTGCGCGCAGCCCCGGCCCGTCCAAGGCGATTTCGTTTCGCGACCTCTACTGGCGCGAGGGCCGGCGCTTCGGCACCGTGCAGGCGATGGGGATCGACCTGGGCGAAGGCGAAGCGCTCCACTACCTGCGCCTGGCAATCGCCCGCTCGCCCTGGCTGAGCCGCCTGCCCGGCGCGCGCCAGCTTGCCCGCATCCCGGCCGCCCTTGCCGTGCGCCTTCTGGGCAGCGCCAGGGTCTTTGTCGGCATCATCGAAGACCTGCCGCTGGACGAGAACCGCGTCACGCTGGACCCCGACCGCCCCGACCGCCTCAGCTTCACCTACGATTTCCCGCCCGAACTGCTCGCCCGCCGCCGCGCCTTTCGCCGCGCCATGAAGCGCGCCTTTGCCGGCTTTCCGCGCGCCTTTCTCGGCCACGCGCCGGAGCCCAATACCGGCCATCCCTGCGGCACCCTGCGCATGGGGCGGGACCGGGCGGCGAGCGTCACCGATGCCGATTGCCGCCTCTGGGGGGTCGAAAACCTCTGGGTCGCCGATGCCAGCGTGTTTCCCAGCTCGATGGGGGTAAATCCCAGCCTCACCATTGCCGCCAACGCCCTGCGCGTGGCAGACAGGATTGCCGAAAGGATAGCGCATGACACCGACACCTGACTGGCTGGCAGAAGGCCTCGCCGTGGTCACCGGCGCGGGCGCTGGGCTGGGGCGCGCGCTTGCCGTCGAGCTATGCGGGCGCGGCTTGCGCGTCGCCGGGCTGGGGCGCAGCGCCGAGAGCCTCGCCGAAACCGCCTCCCTCGCAGGCCCCCGCTTCAGCGCCCATATCTGCGATGTGAGCGACGCGCAGGCCGTGGCGGAGACCTTTGCCGCGCTCGGCCCCGTCGCCCTGCTCGTCAACAACGCCGCCACCTATCCCCGCCGCGACTTCCTCGACGAAACCGGCACGAGCTTCATGGCCACCGTCGCCACCAATCTCGGCGGCGTTGTCCATTGCAGCCGCGCGGCGCTGACCTCCATGGTCGAAGCCGGACGCGGGCGCATCCTCAATGTCGCCACCTTCGCCGATATCGCCCCGCTGCCCGCCAGCGCCGCCTACAGCACCTCCAAGGGTGCCGCCCGCATCCTCACCCGCGCCCTTGTGGCCGACCTTGCCGACCGCTTCCCCGGCATCGTCATCACCGACTGGATGCCCGGGATGCTGGCGACGAAAATGGGCATCCCCGACGGCCTCGCCCCGGAAAAAGCCGCCTGCTGGGGGGCAAGCCTCGCGCTGTGGCACGATCCCGGCCTCAACGGCGCCACTTTCGAGATGGACCGCGAGATCCTCCCTCCCCAGGGCCTCAAGCGCAGGCTCGCAAACCTCCTGCTGCTGCGCCCATCCCCGCGCCCGCGCCGCATCGCCCCGCGATGACCTTTCACCTTTCTTGAAATACTCCCGCCGGAGGCGCGATTTTTCGAAAGAAAAATCGCCCCTGGCCGCCTCGCAGCTCAGAAATCCACGGCGATGCCGTTTTTCTCCCAATCGCCATAGCGTACCGGATCCGGCCCCTTGCGGCCTCCCAGCTCTTTCGGCTGCATCTCCTCGTGTGCCTTGCGCCGGCGCGCCTCGGCTTCGGCGAGCGCGCGCCTGGCGGCTTCGGGCAGGTCCTTTTCGGGCTCGGGCATGGCGGCCTCCGCATCCTTGTCGTTTCCTCCCCCCTCCTATAGACCCGCGCGCAGGCAAGGCAAAGGGGCCGGGATGAACAAGGCGGCAGGTGATGCGCGGCGGGTGGCGGTCGAACTGCTCGGGGATGTGACCGAGCAGCGCCGCCTGCTCTCCGAGG
>JALWJU010000403.1:0-1460 GCA_026997055.1 Paracoccaceae bacterium
ATTGGTGGTGAGCCCGCCGACCTCGGTGCGATCGAGCGCCGCCGCCAGCCGGCGCAGGGCCGAGGCGCGGCTGGCGCCGTGGGTGATGATCTTGGCGATCATCGGGTCGTAATGGGGGCTGATCACATCGCCCGCGCGCACGCCGGTATCGTTGCGCACCCCATCGTCGAAGCGCAGATGCGCAAGCCGCCCGGTGGCCGGCAGGAAGCCCGCGGGCACGTTCTCCGCATAAAGGCGCGCCTCGAAGGCGTGGCCGGTCAGGCGGATATCCTCCTGCGCCAGCGGCAGGCCTTCGCCGGAAGCGACGCGCAGCTGCCATTCCACCAGGTCGATGCCGGTGACAAGCTCGGTCACCGGGTGCTCCACCTGCAGGCGGGTATTCATCTCCATGAACCAGAAGCGGTCGGGCCTCAGCCCCTCGGAGCCGTCCACGATGAACTCCACCGTGCCCGCGCCGCCATAGCCGATCGCCTCGGCCGCGGCCACCGCCGCCCGGCCCATGGCCGCGCGCATCTCTGCGCTCATGCCCGGCGCGGGGGCCTCTTCGATGACCTTCTGGTGGCGGCGTTGCAGCGAGCAGTCGCGCTCGAAGAGATGCACCGCGCGGGCGCCGTCGCCGAAGATCTGCACCTCGATATGGCGGGGGCTGGCGATGAACTTCTCGATCAGCACCGCGTCATTGCCGAACGCGGTGCGCGCCTCGGCCCGCGCCGAGGAGAGCGCGGAGGCAAAGCCTTCCGCCCGCTCGACGAGGCGCATGCCCTTGCCGCCGCCGCCGGCCACGGCCTTGATCATCACCGGATAGCCGATCCGCGCGGCCTCCTCGGCAAGGCGGACGTCGTCCTGATCTTCGCCATGATAGCCCGGCACCACCGGCACGCCCGCGCGCTCCATCAGCGACTTGGCGGCATCCTTGAGCCCCATGGCGCGGATCGCCTCGGCCGAGGGGCCGATGAAGGTGAGGCCGGCGGCCTCCACGGCCTCGACGAAATCCGGGTTTTCGCTGAGAAACCCGTAGCCCGGGTGGATCGCCTGCGCGCCCCGGGCTAGGGCGGCGGCGATGATCCGATCTCCCCTGAGATAGCTCTCGGCGGGGGCGGGCGGGCCGATATGCACCGCCTCGTCGGCCATCGCCACATGGCGCGCGCCGGCATCGGCATCGGAATGGACCGCGACGGTCTCGACCCCGAGCTTGCGGGCGGTGTCGATGACGCGGCAGGCGATTTCGCCGCGATTGGCGATGAGGATCCTCGCGAACACTTATCCGACTCCTTTTGGAAAGTAATCATCCACAGCCCCGCCAAACCCAACCTCTCGCAGAAGAGCTTCTCCACAAACAGAGTATAAATAATTCAAGACTTTCAGGTGAGGGTGCCTCCCCCTGCAAGCCTCAAACCTTTCAGAGACAGCCTGGTTCAACCTTGTCGCCGTCTCATCCAGACATGTGCGCAGGTCAATGT
>JALWJU010000403.1:1470-3275 GCA_026997055.1 Paracoccaceae bacterium
CAAGTTTAACGCGTAGGCCCCAGAATTGGCTCGTCCCTCAAGAAACACCTTAATGTCGTCCATCGCGAAATTTTCGTTGTTAGAGGGGGTTTTTGAGAGATACTCGGCTGTGGATGCCATCACCTCTGAGAGCCCATCCGCCACCAGATCAGACTGGCACCAACCGTTTTCATCAGCACACTGAAATAAGGGCCTCGGCTGTAGCTCCGGGCGCCGCGTATTCAATAACAGCTGCAAATTGCCATCGCGCGTCTTGGCCAGAAACCGAACCGGAGCTCCGATAGCCAGAGAAATGGCAACCCTTAGCTCGTCATCATCCACGTCGCTATCAATGACGGACAAGGTATTCTTACGACCGACCACCAAACCAACACCAGGTACGTTAACTCTGCTCCAAGTCTCCAAACCCGGTGTAACAATCACTTCATTCTGATCATTCCTCCAAGAAAAATTCAGCGAAGCATTGAAGCGAACGCGTATTTTGGGGAAGTACTTGGACTCATCTTCAAATAGCCGGGTCAGGGTTGTTTCACCGATCCAAGCCCCACCACTTAATATAGAAAACAGGATGGGCTCTTCAGCGCGTTCACAGATTGCGGTGCCAAAGGGAGTTTGCAGACGAATATTTCCCAACCCAATAGTGGGAGCCAGATCCTGCAGTGGGCCCAAGGCTGTTCCCGGCACATCTGCCTGCACCATCATTTCCGCCGCAGACAAGTCCAGAACGCAGGCCGTATCAGTGATTCTATTTCCGCTGAGTGACAAGTCACATGTGCCATACAGCTTGCTATCCACGAACAACATCACATAATTCTCCTGGAATGCGCGGCGGGGGGCTGGCTGTCTTTCGCGCCCCCGCCCCCAGCGCCCCCCGGGAGTATTTGGAGAAAGATGAAAGGGTTACATGCGAAAGAGGCCAAAGCGGGTCTCCTCGATCGGGGCGTTGAGGGCGGCGCTCAGGCTGAGGGCGAGCACCTCGCGGGACTTGCGTGGGTCGATGATACCGTCGTCCCAGAGCCGGGCGGAGGCATAGAGCGGATCGGACTGGCGGGCGAACTGGTCGAGCACCGGCTGCTTGATCGCCTCTTCGTCGGCCTTGCTGAAGGGGGTGCCCTCGCGCTCGGCCTGTTCGCGCTTGACTTGCGCGAGCACGCCCGCGGCCTGTTCGCCCCCCATCACCGCGACGCAGGAATTGGGCCAGGTCCAGAGGAAGCGCGGGCTGTAGGCGCGCCCGGCCATGCCGTAATTGCCCGCGCCGTAGGAGGCGCCGACCATCAGGGTGATCTTGGGCACCGAAGTGGAGGCCACCGCGGTGACCATCTTCGCCCCGTGGCGGGCGATACCGGCATGTTCGGAGGCGCGGCCGACCATGAAGCCGGTGATATTTTGCAGGAAGATCAGCGGGATGCGGCGCTGTGAGCAGAGCTCGACGAAATGCGCGCCCTTGGCGGCGCTGTCGGCGAACATGACCCCGTTATTGGCGACGATGCCCACGGGGCAGCCCTCGACATGGGCGAATCCGGTGACCAGGGTTTCGCCGAAGCGGGCCTTGAATTCGTCAAAGCGCGAGCCATCGACGATACGCGCGATCACCTCGCGGATGTCGTAGGGCGTGCGCAGATCGAAGGGCACCACGCCGAGGATTTCCTCGGGGTCGTAAGCGGGCGGCTCGGGGCTTGCCCAGGCGACGGTTTCGGGCCGGCGGCGGTTGAGGTTGCGCACCGCCTCGCGGGCGCGTGCGAGCGCATGGGCGTCGTCCTGGGCGAGGATGTCGGCGACGCCGGAGAGGCGGGTATGCACGTCGC
>JALWJU010000404.1 GCA_026997055.1 Paracoccaceae bacterium
GCTCGACGAGCCCACCGCCGGGGTCAGCCCGATCGTGATGGACGAGCTTTTCGACCGCATCATCGAGGTGGCGCGCACCGGCATCCCGATCCTGATGGTGGAGCAGAATGCCCGCCAGGCGCTGGAAATCGCCGACAAGGGCTATGTGCTGGTGCAGGGGCGCAATGCCCATACCGGCAGCGGCAAGGCGCTTCTGGCCGATCCGGTAGTGCGCCAGAGCTTTCTGGGGGGGTGAGGAGATGAAGCCCGCGCCCGTGCATTTCGCATCGCTTCTGGCGCTCGCCCTTCCCCTGCCCGCCATGGGGGGCGGCTTCGAGTGCCGCATGGAGCGCGAATGCAGCAATCTGGGGTGTTTCGATGTCAGCTATACCCCCTATATCGACACCGAAGCGGGTGGAGATGGGGCGGGCGGGGATTCGCCCGGCATCCTGCTGCGCGGGATCGGCATCGAGATCGCGCTGGAGGGCGGGCCGCAGGACAGCTCGCCGGAGCGCTGGAGGCTGTTTGCCGCGCTGCCGCAAAACGGGCTCCTGACCATCGAGATCGACACCGAAGACGACCGCGCCGTGTTTGCCACTTTCGGGCGGCGCGGCGATTCGCCCTGGGTTACGACCGTGAGCGGCAGATGCGTATCAATGGGCTAGCAAGAGGTTGGCAATGGATTTTCTGAACGCAATCGTGGCGCTGGCCAATTACGTGCTGATCCCGGGCCTTGCCTATGGCAGCCAGCTGGCGCTTGGGGCGCTGGGGGTGACGCTGATCTACGGCATCCTGCGGTTTTCCAATTTCGCCCATGGCGATACCATGGCCTTCGGTGCCATGGTGACGATCCTGGTGACCTGGTGGTTCCAGTCGCTGGGCATCTCCATCGCGCCCCTGCCCACGGCACTGCTGGCCATACCCTTCGGCATCCTCGCCACCGCGGCGCTGCTCCTGGCGACCGACCGGGTGGTCTATCGCTTCTACCGGCGGGTCAAGGCCAAGCCCGTGGTGCTGGTGATGGCCTCGCTCGGCGTGATGTTCATCATGAACGGGATCGTGCGCTTCGTCATCGGGCCGGATGATCAGCGCTTCGCCGACGGAGCGCGCTTCATCATCAAGGCGCGCGATTTCAAGGCCTGGACGGGCCTGAGCGAGGGGCTGGCGCTGCGCACGAGCCAGGTCATCACCATCGTCACCGCGGTGGTGGTGGTGGCGGTGCTGTTCTGGTTTCTCAACAGGACCCGCACCGGCAAGAGCATGCGCGCCTTTTCCGACAACGAGGATCTGGCGCTGCTCTCGGGCATCAACCCGGAGCGGGTGGTGATGTATACCTGGCTGATCGTCGCGGCGCTTGTGACGGTGGCCGGCGTGCTTTACGGGCTCGACAAGTCGTTCAAGCCGTTCACCTATTTCCAGCTCTTGCTGCCGATATTCGCCAGCGCCATTGTCGGCGGGCTGGGCAATCCGCTGGGCGCCATTGCCGGGGGCTTCGTGATCGCTTTCAGCGAGGTGACTGTCACCTATGCCTGGAAGAAGGTCCTCACCTACCTGTTGCCGGCGGACTGGGCGCCCGACGGGCTGGTGCAGCTTCTTTCGACCGATTACAAGTTCGCGGTATCCTTCGCCATCCTCGTGGTGGTGCTGCTGATCAAGCCCACCGGGCTTTTCAAGGGGCAAGCGGTATGAGCGTCAACTGGAAGAATGTCTCGCTTTTCGCCATCGTCGCCGGGCTGCTGGTGCTGGTGGGTGTCATCCAGAGCGCCAATGTGGCGCTGGCGCTGCTGAATATCGGGCTGATCAGCGCCATCATGGCGCTGGGGGTGAACCTGCAATGGGGCTATGCGGGGCTGTTCAACGTGGGCATCATGGGCTTCGTCGCGCTCGGGGGGCTGGCCACGGTGCTGACCTCGATGCCGCCGGTGGTGGAGGCCTGGCAAGCCGGCGGCGCGCGGGTGATCGCGGCGCTGCTCCTGGGCGCGGGCGTGATCGCGGCGGCCGTGCAGGCCTTCAAGCGGCTTGCGGGGCGGGTGCGCACGCTTGCCATGCTGGCGATCCTGGTGGGCGGCTTCTTCGCCTATCGCTGGCTGCTCGATCCGGCGGTGGCGGCGATCGAGGCGGTGAGCCCGGCCTCGACCGGCTATCTGGGCGGGGCGGGCCTGCCGATCCTCATCGCCTGGCCGGTGGGGGCGCTGTTTGCCGCCGGCGCGGCCTGGGCGATCGGCAAGACCGCACTGGGCCTCAGATCGGACTACCTGGCGATTGCCACGCTGGGGATTGCCGAGATCATCATCGCGGTGCTGAAGAACGAGGACTGGCTCGCGCGCGGGGTCAAGAACGTGGTCGGCCTGCCCCGCCCCTGGCCGGTGCCCAAGGAGATCGACCTGCAGAATTCCCCATCCTTCGTCTCCCGGGCCGAAGGCTGGGGGCTCGATCCGGTCACCGCCTCTTCGATCACGGTCAAGCTGGCCTATGCGGGGCTGTTCGCCGCGGTGCTGCTGGTGCTGATCTGGATGGCCGAACGCGCGCTCAATTCGCCCTGGGGGCGGATGATGCGCGCCATTCGCGACAACGAGGAAGCCGCCGAGGCCATGGGCAAGGACGTGACCGGGCGGCATCTGCAGGTCTTCGTCATCGGCGCGGCGATCTGCGGGCTGGCCGGGGCGATGCTGACCACGCTCGACGGCCAGTTCACCCCGGGCACCTACCAGCCGCTGCGCTTTACCTTCCTGATCTGGGTGATGGTGATCGTCGGCGGCTCGGGCAACAACTGGGGCGCGGTGCTGGGGGCCTTCGTGATCTGGTTCTTCTGGGTCGAGGTGGAGCCGATCGGCAACTGGCTGATGGGCTGGCTGACCGCGGGCATGGCCGACGACAATCCGGTGAAGCTGCACCTGCTGGATTCGGTGGCGCATATGCGGCTTCTGACCATGGGGGTGATCCTGCTCCTGGTGCTGCGCTTCAGCCCGCGCGGGCTGATCCCCGAGAAATAGGGCGGTGCGCGCCCCTGCCCCGCCGCTGGTCCCGATCCTGATCCCCGCCGCCGGGGCCTCGCGCCGGATGCGCGGGCGCGACAAGCTGCTGGAGCCGGTGGCGGGCGGGCGGGCGCTGCTGGCCGAGCGCCTGGCTACGGCGCGGGCCACGGGTGCGCCGGTGCTGGTGGCCCTGCCGCCCGAGACGCGCGCGCCGGGGCGCTGGGCGGCGATTGCCGGGGGCGCCGGGGAGCAGGTTGTGACGGTGGCGCGCGGCGGGATGGGCGACAGCATCGCCGCCCTTGCCCGCGCCCTGCCCGAAG
>JALWJU010000405.1 GCA_026997055.1 Paracoccaceae bacterium
CATCAGGGGGAGGGCTTCTGCCGCAGCAAGGCGAGAAGCTGTTCGTGCAGCGCAGGCGTGGCCGCGGAGAGGACGCGCCCGTCGCTCTCCGGTGTCAGGGCCTTTCCCTGCCAGTCGGTAATCATGCCGCCCGCGCCTTCGACGATGGGCACCAGAGGCAGGAAGTCGTAGGGTTTCAGGTCGAAGTCCACGCAGGCATCCACATGCCCCGCCGCCAGCAGCATGTGCGGGTAGCAATCATAGGAATAGCGCCGGTCGCGGGCGGCGCGGTTGAGCCGGGCAAAGGTCTCGGGCGCATCGCGCAGGATCTTGTCGGCCTCGTTCATGTAGAGCATGGCCTGGCCCAGTTCGGTCGTATGCGAAACCCTGAGAGGCTGACCGTTCATCCAGGCTTCGGCCCCGTCGCCGGAATAGACTTCGCCGAGCCCGGGCATCCGTATCACGGCGAGGCGTGGCTTTCCGTGCTCCAGGAGCGCGAGCAGCATTCCGAAGAGCGGCAGGCCGGAGATGAAGGCACGGGTGCCGTCGATCGGGTCGATGATCCAGGAAAGGGCGTCGTCCGTGTCCTTGCGGTCGAATTCCTCGCCGATGATTCCGTGTTCGGGAAAGGTGCGCTGCAGGGCATCGCGGATGAAGCTTTCGCAGGCCCGGTCGGCCTCGGTCACCGGGCTCTGGTCGGCCTTGTGGAGGATGTCGATCCCCTGGCGGAAATGTTCGAGCGGGATCTGCTGGGCCTTTTCGGTGATTTCGAGGGCGGCTTTGAGATATTCGTGCATGGGCGCTCCTTCGCGGGTCTGCGGGAGCGCAATGTCGCGCCTTTTCGTCCGCCTGGCAATAGATCGCATCCGGGGCGGGTCAGGTCCGCACGGGGCGGAAACTTTCGGTGTTTCGCGGTCTCGCGCTCTGTGCGAGAACCGCCCCGAATTTCACGCACGGGGCTGCGCGATTCCGGCCCGTGCGGGGGCTGCGAGCGGGAGGGATGCGGTGCGAAGGGATGCGGTGCGAAGGGATGAGGCGGTTGCGCGGATACGGGGGCTCGGGATCTGGCGGGGAGAGCCGGAGATCGAGAGGATTCCGGGAGGGCGCACGAATCTCAACTTCAAGGTCACGGACCGGGCCGGCGCGCATGTGGTGCGGCTGGGCGGCGATATCCCCCATCATCATGTGCTGCGCCGCAACGAACTGGCCGCCGCGCGCGCGGCCCATGCGGCGGGGCTTTCTCCGGCGCTGCGCCATGCGGAGCCGGGATTGACGGTATTCGAATTCATCGAGGGGCGAACCTTGGAGGAATCCGACATTCGCCACCGTGAAACCCTGGGCTCTCTGGTCGAAATCTTGCACAAATGCCACATGGAGCTGCCCGGTTACCTGCCCGGCTACCAGCGCGGTCCGGCGCCGGTCTTCCGGGTCTTTGATGTGCTGCGCGGCTATGCGGCGATGCTCGAGAAAGCGGTCAGCCCCCATGCCGGGATGCTGCCCGAGATCCGCGTGCTGATCGCGGAGCTCGAAGCCGCTGCCGGCCGCTTCGAAATCGTCTTCGGCCATAACGATCTGGTTGCGGCCAATATTCTGGACGATGGCCGCCGCCTCTGGCTGATCGACTGGGAATATGCGGGTTTCAATACGCCGCTCTTCGATCTTGGCGGGCTGGCATCCAATAATGGGCTCGGCGGCGAGGAGGAGCGCCATATGCTCGAGCTTTACTTCGGCAGGCCTGTCGGCGCGGCCCTGTTTCGCCGCTATTTCGCCATGAAGACCGCCGCGATCCTGCGCGAGGCGATGTGGTCCATGGTCAGCGAATTCACCTCGACGCTGGATGTGGATTATGCCGCCTATACGGCACGCGCTCTGGCGCGCTTCCGCGCTGTCCTGTCCGATTACCGGAACCTGTGAGGCCGTCTGCCGCCCGGTACCCGCCACCTGCGCCTTGCGTCCCGCATCTGGCAGCTGGCCGCCTTGCGCCGGCTCCGGGGAGCGCGGGGCGAGGGGCTTCAGACGATCCTGCCGGCGGTGGCAGCGACCATTTCCTCGCGGCTCACGCCGGGGGCGAGTTCCTCGATATGCAGCCCCTTGTGGGTCACGTCGAGCACGCCCAGATTGGTGATGATCCGGTCCACCACGCCCTTGCCGGTCAGCGGCAGGGTGCATTCGGGCAGGATCTTCGGCTGCCCGTGCTTGCTGGTGTGGTCCATCACCACCACCACGCGCCCGACGCCGGCCACCAGGTCCATGGCGCCGCCCATGCCCTTGACCAGCTTGCCGGGGATCATCCAGTTGGCCAGATCTCCCTTTTCCGAGACCTCCATCGCGCCGAGGATCGCCATGGCGATCTTGCCGCCGCGGATCATGCCGAAGCTCAGCGCGCTGTCGAAATAGGCGGTGTGGGGCAATTCGGTCACGGTCTGCTTGCCGGCATTGATCAGGTCGGGGTCCACTTCCTCCTCGGTGGGAAACGGCCCCATGCCCAGCATGCCGTTTTCCGATTGCAGCGTTACATGCACGCCGTCGGGGATGTGGTTGGAGACCAGGGTCGGGATGCCGATGCCGAGATTCACATACATGCCGTCTTCGAGTTCGCGTGCGGCGCGCGCGGCCATCTGGTCCCGGCTCCAGCCTCTTGCCTCGCCCATGCTCAGCCCTCCCTCACGGTGCGTTGCTCGATACGCTTTTCGTGCTCGCCCTGGATCAGCCGGTGCACATAGACCCCGGGCAGGTGGATACAGTCGGGATCGAGCGCCCCGGCGGGCACGATTTCCTCCACCTCGGCCACGCAGACGCGGCCCGACATCGCCGCCAGCGGGTTGAAATTGCGCGCGGTCTTGCGGAACACGAGGTTGCCGGTCGTATCCGCCTTCCAGGCCTTGACGATGGCGAGATCGGCGAAGATCGCCTCTTCCATGATATAGGTCTCGCCATTGAATTCGCGGTGCTCCTTGCCCTCGGCGATGACGGTGCCGACCCCGGTCTTCGTGTAAAAGGCCGGGATGCCGTGGCCGGCGGCGCGCATCTTTTCGGCGAGTGTGCCCTGGGGGGTAAACTCCAGCTCCAGCTCGCCCGAGAGATACTGGCGCATGAATTCGCCATTCTCCCCCACATAGGAGGAGATCATCTTCTTCACCTGCCGGGTCTGCAGCAGGATGCCGATGCCGAAATCGTCCACGCCTGCATTGTTCGACACGAAGGTAAGATCGCGGGTGCCGGCATCGCGGATGGCGGCGAGCAGAAGCTCCGGGATCCCGCAAAGGCCGAAGCCGCCGGCGGCGATCGTCTGGCCGTCATGCAGAAGCCCCTCGAGTGCCGCGGCCGCGCTATCATAGACCTTGTTCATGCTTCTCCCCGATTTGACCGCGGCCTTTGTCGCGCGCGGGGCATGGGCTGTCAATCCGTCGCCCCCGCAAGGAGCCGTGCTGACGCAACGTCGGGCGCGGATAGCGGGCTCTCCGGGGCGTCTCCCGGCGGGACATGCCGGAAAGGCCTCCCGGTGCGTCGAGGCGGGCGGTATCAGCCCTTTTTCGCGGCGGCTTTCTTGCGGCGTGCGGGTTTCCTGCCCTTTTTCGCGGCCTTTTCGGCGATCAGTTCCACGGCGCGCTCGAGCGTCACCTCTTCGGGCTTGAGGTCGCGGGGCAGGGTGGCGTTGATCTTTTCCCATTTCACATAGGGGCCGTAGCGGCCGTCCATGACATTGACCGGGCCGCCATGTTCGGGGTGCTCGCCAAGCTCCTTGAGCGGCTTGGCGGCCTGGCGGGAGCGGCCCGGGCCGCGGGCGGCCTTTGCCGCCAGCGCCTCGACGGCGCGGTTCATGCCGATGGTAAAGACCTCTTCCACATCGCCGATATTGGCGTAGGTCTTCTGCTCCTTGCCGTCCTCGCCCACCCTGGTCCACATCACATAGGGACCGTAGCGGCCGATATTGGCGTGGATCTGCCCGCCTTCGGGGTGCTCGCCGACGAAGCGGGGCAGCGAAAGCAGGGTGAGCGCGCGCTCGAGCGTCATCTCCTCGGGCCGCCAGCCCTTGGGCAAGCTGGCGCGGTCGGGCTTCGGGTTCTCCTCCGTGCGCTCGCCGCGCTGCACATAGGGTCCGAAGCGGCCGGATTTGAGCCAGATCTCGTCTTCGCCGTCGATGCCGAGCAGCCTGTCTTCGCCCTCGGCGCCCTCGCCGGCAATGGGGCGGGTATAGCGGCATTCGGGGTAGCGCGAACAGCCGACGAAGCCGCCGGTGCGCGAGGATTTCAGGTGCAGCCTTCCCTCGCCGCATTTGGGGCAGATGCGCGGGTCGGTGCCGTCTTCGCGCGGCGGGTAGAGCTGGGGGGCAAGGGCCTCGTCGAGCACGTCGAGCACCTGGGAGATGCGCAGCTCGCTGGTCTCGGCAATGGCGGCGGAAAAATCGCGCCAGAAGCGGGCCAGCACCTCCTTGTAGTCGATCTTGCCGGCCGAGATGCGGTCGAGGTCCTCTTCCAGCCGGGCGGTGAATTCGTAGCCCACGTATTTGCGAAAGAAATTCAAGAGGAAGATGGTGACGATGCGCCCCTTGTCCTCGGGGATCAGGCGGCCCTTTTCCTTCTTCACATATTCGCGGTCCTGGATCGTGGTGACGATGCTGGCATAGGTGGAGGGGCGGCCGATGCCGAGCTCTTCCATGCGCTTGACCAGCGTTGCCTCGGTATAGCGGGGCGGGGGCTGGGTGAAGTGCTGCTCGGGGGTGATCCGGCGCTTTTCGGCCGCCTCTCCTTCGGCGATCTGCGGCAGGCGGCGGTCGCCGTCATCCACCACCGCGTCATCGTCGCGCCCCTCTTCATAGACCCTGAGGAAGCCGTCGAACAGCACCACCTGTCCGGTCGCGCGCAGGCGCAGCTGCTCGTCGTCGCTGGCCACGTCCACGCTGGTGCGCTCAAGGCGCGCGGCCGCCATCTGGCTGGCAAGCGTACGCTTCCAGATCAGGTCGTAAAGCTTGCGCTGGTCGGCCTCGAGGCGGGAGAGAGAGGCGGCGTCCACGCTCATGTCCGTGGGGCGGATACATTCGTGCGCCTCCTGGGCATTCTTGGCCTTGTTCTTGTAAACACGGGGTTTTTCAGGGGTGTAGCTGGCGCCGTAGCGGGATTCGATCTCGGTGCGGGCGGCGGTGACGGCTTCGGGGGCCATGTCGATGCCGTCGGTGCGCATATAGGTGATGTAGCCTGCCTCGTAGAGGCGCTGGGCGAGGTTCATGGTCTGGCGCGCGCCGAAGCCGAACTTGCGGCTGGCCTCCTGCTGGAGCGTCGAGGTCATGAAGGGCGGCGAGGGGTTGCGGCTGGCGGGCTTCGACTCGACGCGGGCGACGTGGAGCGCGCGGCTCTCGATCGCCTGCACCGCCAGGGCGGCGGCGGTCTCGTCGGCGAGGTCGAACCTGTCGAGCTTCCTGCCGGCGAAATGGGTGAGGCGGGCCTCGTAGGTCTGGCCGCGCGGGGTGGCGAGCAGGGCCTTGACGCTCCAGTATTCGCGCGGATTGAAGGCCTCGATCTCCATTTCCCGCTCGACGATGAGCCTGAGGCAGACCGATTGCACGCGCCCCGCCGAGCGCGCGCCCGGCAGCTTGCGCCAGAGCACCGGCGAGAGGTTGAAGCCCACGAGATAGTCGAGCGCGCGGCGGGCCAGGTAGGCATCGACCAGGTCGCCGTCGATCTGGCGGGGATTTTCCATCGCCCGGGTCACGGCGGACCTGGTGATCGCGTTGAACACCACGCGGCTTACGGGGGTGTCCTTCCTGATCGCGCGGCGCTTGCGCAGGGTCTCTTCGAGGTGCCAGGAGATCGCCTCGCCCTCGCGGTCGGGGTCGGTGGCGAGGATCAGCTCGTTATCCTCTTTCAGCGCATCGGCGATCGCCTTCACATGCTTGCGCGAGTCCGCGCCCACCTCCCATTTCATGGCGAAGTCGTGCTCCGGGTCCACCGAGCCATCCCTGGGCGGCAGGTCGCGCACATGACCGTAAGAGGCCAGCACCGTGTAATCCTTGCCCAGGTATTTGTTGATGGTCTTGGCTTTGGCCGGGCTCTCGACGACGACGACGGGCATGGGTTTCCTTTCGCTCTACGGCGCGAAGCGGGCACGCCATGGGGGCGTTAGATGGGTCGGGAAAGGGGGGATTGTCAAGACGGCGCGGGCGGTAGGGGCCGCCGCCGCCGCCGTGCTGCCCCGTCTGGCGCGGCTCTGTCCGGAGCGGCTCAGTCGCGCCTGGGCACGTTCACGGCGATCTTGCTGGCCGGGCGGCTCGAGCAGGCCTCATACCAGCGGTTGACATTCTCGAGGTCGTCCATCTCCAGCAGGTCGTGGGCGTCGTAATGGCCCTTCAGCACCCGGATCCAGGGCCAGACGGCGATATCGGCGATGCTGTAATCGGCGCCCATGATGTAGTCGCGCCCTTCGAGGCGATCGTCCAGCACGCCCAGAAGGCGCATGGTCTCTTCCTTGTAGCGCTCGAAGGGGCGCTTGTCCTCGATCTCCTTGCCCGCGAAGGCGTGAAAATAGCCGAACTGCCCCATTATCGGCCCGCCGCCGCCCATCTGCCACATCAGCCACTGGATGGTGTGGTAGCGCTCCGCCGGGTCTTTCGAGAGGAATTTCCCCGTCTTTTCCGCAAGATAGATCAGGATCGCGCCCGATTCCCACAGCGGCAGGGGCTTGTCGCCCGGGCCATGCGGGTCGATGATCGCGGGGATCTTGTTATTGGGATTGAGCGAGAGGAATTCGGGGCTGAACTGGTCGTCATCGGCAAAGCGGATCAGATGCGGCTCGTAGGCAAGGCCGCACTCCTCGAGCATGGCCGAAACCTTGACGCCGTTGGGCGTGGGCACGGAATAGAGCTGGATCACGTCCGGGTTCTCGGCCGGCCAGCGGCGGGTGATGTCGAATTGGTCGAGCATGGGGCTTTCCTCGCTTGCATGATGCGGCCGGTCGGGAAGGCAAGGGCTTCTGCGCCCCGGGCCGGTCAGGCGCTGGTATGGCGCGGAATGCGGGCCGGTTCAAGGGGTGAGTGAGGGCTCACATGCGGGCGGACGGTGGCGGGGAAGCGCCGGAAAGTGCCGGGCGGCAGGAAAATGCCGGGCGGCAGGAATTTGTCAACGATTTTGCGCTAGACCGGTGCCAGGCGACTCTCAGAACGGAGTTTCGAAGGCGTGAGACGGCGCGTGGTGGCGGTATTGCTGTATGTGCTGGCGGTCCTGGCGGGGCAGGTGGCCGGGGCCGGGCCGGTATCGCTGCTGGATGAGGACCTGTTCGGCACCGGGGGGCAGCCGGTGCTGGCCCTGGGCGCGGGGGGCGCGCGCCGGGCCGGGGAAGGCGCGGCAGAGGCGGCGCAGCCAGTGCCGGCCTTGCGGCTGTCATCCGGCGCCAGCCTGTTTGCCGGCAGGCGGGAGGGTTCGCTGTTTGCCCCCTGGATGCCGCGCCGTGCCGCCGCCGCCATGGCCGGGGCCATGGAAGGCGGGGCCGCAGATGCGGGCGGATTCGGCCCGGTCGCCCGGCTCAGGGCGCTGATCGGCCGGGCCGAGGCGGGGGTGCGCGGCTATGATGCGGTGCAATACGGGGCCAGGATCGCTCCGCCCAGGCCGCCCACGCAGATGACCCTGGGAGAGATATACGACTGGATCGAGGCGACCCCGGGCCAACCTCATGCAATCGGCTATTACCAGTTCATCCCGCCCACGCTGAAGCGGCTGGCGGCGCAGCTGGGGGCGGGGCCGGACACGGTCTTCAGCCCGGAATTCCAGGACCGGATGGGAGATATCCTGCTGGCCGAGGCCGGTCTGCACCGGATGGCGCGCGGCGAGATCGACCGCCATACCTTCATGCTCAATCTCGGCAAGATCTGGGCCGGCCTGCCCAATACCGAGGGGCGCTCCCATTACGAAGGCATCGCGGGGAACAAGGCTTCCTTCAGCTGGGAGGTGTTTGACGAGGAAATGGCGCGGATATTCCCGGGCTGAGCAGGTGCGAATCCAGATGCGACAGGGTCCGATTTCCGCAGATTTCGCAGAGAATCGCGCCGCACGGTGGAGTCGGGACCGGCAGACCCGGGGGCGCCTTACAGCACCATGTGACGCGCCCGTGCCCCGCGCTCGATGGCGGCGGCGTGGAGGCGGTCGATGGCCAGTTCGTGGCGGATCTCTTCGAGCAGGCGCAACTCGCTTTCGAGCAGGCGTCCGTCGGCGGCGGCCACATCGCAGGCCAGCGCATAGGCGGTTTCCCGGAGCTTCTCCGGCAGGTTGTCGCGCACCAGGCCGAACAGCGCGTCCAGCCCGTCCTCGACGCCAAAGAGGTCGAACACCGTCTGACTCACGTTCTTGATCCGGTCGGTATCGTAATCGGCAAATACCGGCAGGTGGTTGACAATCGCCTCGATGGTGACCAGTTCGGCGGTGCGGATGTTTTCGTCCGAGGCGGAGACGGCGATCATCACCGCGATCAGCGCGTCCTGGGGGGTGAAGGGGTGAGGCATGTCTGGCATGGCGGGCTCCGTGATCGGGGCGAGAATATTGACGCGCGCGCCCGAGGGCAATAGGGAGAGCGTCTGAGCCGGCGTTTTCGGCCGAAACCCGAGCAAACCCCGAGGAAACCATGTCCGACCTGCGCGCCGCCGCCCTGCAATCGAAAGCCTGGCCCTTCGAGGAAGCCCGCAAGCTGCTCAAACGCTACCGCAACGGTCCGCCCGAAAAGGGACATGTGCTGTTCGAAACCGGCTACGGCCCCTCGGGTCTGCCCCATATCGGCACCTTCGGCGAGGTGGCGCGCACCACCATGGTCAGGCGTGCCTTCGAGGTGCTCAGCGATATCCCCACCCGGCTGGTCTGCTTCTCCGACGACCTCGACGGCATGCGCAAGGTGCCCGGCAACGTGCCGGGCCGTGACATGCTCGCCGAGCACCTGCAAAAGCCGCTCACAAGCGTACCCGACCCCTTTGGCGAATACGAGAGCTTCGGCGCGCATAACAACGCCATGCTGCGCCGGTTTCTCGACCGTTTCGGCTTCGACTACGAGTTCATCTCGGCGACCGAGTTCTACCGCTCCGGCGCGTTTGACGAGGTGCTCCTGCGCGCGGTCGAGAAATACGACGAGATCATGGCGGTGATGCTCCCGACCCTGCGCGAAGAGCGGCAGAAGACCTACAGCCCCTTCCTGCCGATCAGCCAGAAGACCGGCCGCGTGCTCTATGTGCCGATGCAGTCGGTGGATGCGGCCGCCGGCACCATCACCTATATCGACCCGGAAGACGGCGAGGAAGTGACCACCCCGGTCACCGGCGGGCGGGTGAAATTCCAGTGGAAGCCCGATTTCGGCGCCCGCTGGGCGGCGCTGGGCGTGGATTTCGAGATGTATGGCAAGGACCACTCCACCAATACCGCGATCTACGACCGGATCTGCCGCATCCTCGGCGGCCGCGCGCCCGATCACTACGTTTACGAGATGTTCCTCGACGAAAACGGCGAGAAGATCTCCAAGTCCTCCGGCAACGGCATCTCCATCGACGACTGGCTGAAATATGCCAGCGCCGAGAGCCTCTCCTACTTCATGTACCAGAAGCCGCGCACCGCCAAGCGGCTCTATTTCGACGTGATCCCCAAGGCGGTGGACGAATACCACCAGCAGCTGCGCGCCTATCCGGGGCAGGACGAAAAGCAGCGCCTCGCCAACCCGGTCTTTCACATCCATGCGGGCAAGGTGCCCGAAAGCACCCTGGTGGTGCCGTTTTCCATGCTGCTGAATCTGGCCAGCGTCTCCGGCGCCGAGGACAAGGAGACGCTCTGGGGATTCATCCGCAGCTACGCCCCCGAAGCCAGCCCCGAAACCCACCCCGATACCGATGCCGCGGTGGGCTGGGCGCTGGCCTATTACGAGGATTTCGTGGCGCCGAACAAGCGCTACCGCGCGCCCAGCGATCTCGAGCGCGAGGCGCTTGCCGAACTGCGCGACAAGCTCGCCGCCTGGCAAGGCCCGGCCGAGGCCGAAGCGCTGCAATCGCTGGTGTTCAGCGTCGGGCGCGAGCGCTTCGAGCCGATGCGCGACTGGTTCAGGGCGCTCTACGAAGTGCTGCTCGGCGCCAGCCAGGGCCCGCGCTTCGGCTCCTTCATCGCCCTTTACGGGGTCCGGGAGACGGTGGCGCTGATCGACCGGGCGCTGGCGGGCGAACTGGGATAGTCGCGGCCCGAGCAGGTCCTGACCCTGCGCATATATCGGCGACTGGCACGCGCGCTTCCCCGGGGCCGAGACCTGGGCGGCGCCCGGGGTCGAGGCGCGCGCGGCCAGGCATGGGATGCGGCTCCATTTCGACCATGCACTGAGCGGGGAGGCGCCGGCGGCCTGGGCGGGAGAGATCGACCAGATGATCCTGCGCGGCTCTCGCCTGCACCGCGAGGCGGTGTTCTTTCACCGCGCAAGCCGCAGCCTGATCCTGACCGACCTGATCGAGAATTTCGAAGCGCGGAATCTGCCCTGGTATCTGCGCCCGCTTGCCCGGCTGGCGGGGGTGCTGGAGCCGGACGGCAAGGCGCCGCTGGACATGCGTCTGAGCTTTCGCCGCGGAAGGCGCGAAGCCCGGGCCGATGTTGAGAGGATGATCGCCTGGGTGCCGGAGCGGGTCATCCTTGCGCATGGGCGCTGGTATCGCCGCGACGGGGTGGCCGAGCTCCGGCGCGCCTTTCGCTGGCTGCTATAGGGAATGGTCCGCACCCAAGCTCTTCCTCTTGCAACAAATATCCCCGCCGGAGGCACGATTTTTCTGCGAAAAATCGCATGGCCCGATCGCAGCAGCGTACGCTCGTGTTAATGCGCGTTAACCCCTTCTTGCTACCCCTTTCGCCATTCCGGGCATTTCCCGGGACCCCGCGCGGCGGGCGGCAGGCCCGGCTGACGGGTTCGGTGCATTTCAGACCTGAAAGGGAATTAGATGAACAAGACGATTACCGACGGGGTGGTGTTCATGCCGCCTCCCTTCGTCGACGGGCTGGCGGTCTGGTCGAGCGAGGATGGCACGCCGGGCTCGGCCACCTATGACGGCGCGGCCAATGCGGCCTTCGTACCTGCCGACAGCGACTTTGGCGGCTGCCTGGAGTTGCAGAAGACCCAGAGCCTGCAGAAGCTGCGCTGGATGGGCCAGACGCCGATGGAGCCGGGCTGCTACCTGCGCATCCGCGCCTATGTCAAGGCGGTGAGCGGCGCCTTTCCCGATGTGCGCATCGCCGGCTGGGCCGGCAGGGCCGACGGCACCCACGCCGCCGGTTATACCGAGACCGGGCCTTCGGTCACGCTCGACACCTATGGCGAGGTGGTCGAGGTCTCGGCGATCGTCGGCCTGGGCAATCGTGGCGGGGTGGACATGGTATGGGGGCAGGACGTGGCCTATGGCCATTTCGGCCTCGATCTGACCGGCTCCAATGGCGGCGTGGTGCGCATAGACGACATCATCATCGAGGACATCACCGATGCCTTCCTGCGCAAGATGCTCGATGTGGTCGATGTGCGCGATTACGGCGCGGTCGGCGATGGGGTGACCGACGACAAGGCTGCCTTCGACGCCGCCGATGCCGCCGCGAACGGGCGTACCCTGCTGGTCAGCGCGGGTACCTATTACATCGGTTCCGACACCACGAT
This sequence comes from Paracoccaceae bacterium, assembly GCA_026997055.1. Lineage (GTDB taxonomy): Bacteria > Pseudomonadota > Alphaproteobacteria > Rhodobacterales > Rhodobacteraceae > JAAEUB01. The sequence continues at coordinate 11,617 of JALWJU010000405.1, forward strand.
CGACAGCCCGGTGCGCTTCGAGGGCACGCTGGTGATGCCGGATTCGGCGCGCCTTTCGCTGATCCGCAATTTCAACCTGCCTACCTATATCGACGCATTCGGCGACGAGGTGCTGGCCTTCAGGAAGGCGTTCCAGGCGCTGCTGAACTACACCGATCACGACACGCTCGATCTGGGCGGGCGCCGCATCGACATCGACGCGCCGATCGACATGCAGGCGGCGGTGGGCAACCAGACCTCCTTCCTGATCCGCCGGGTGATCCGCAACGGGCAGTTCTACGCCACCTCCTCGACCAGCTGGGACCCGGATGTGGTGACCTCCCAGGGCTCCTACAATCCGGCCAACCCCTACCAGCTCACCGGTGTCACCAATATCGCCAATATCCAGCCCGGCGCCCAGGTCACCGGCACCGGGGTCGGGCGCGAGGTCTATGTGAAGGAGGTGAATGTGGGCGCGGGCAGCCTGACCCTGAGCCAGCCCCTCTACGGTCCGGCCGCGACCCAGAGCTACACCTTCACCCGCTACAAGTACATTCTCGACTTTTCGGGATTCGCCCAGATCAACCGGATGGTGCTGGACTCGATCGAGTTTCAGAACAACGGGTTTTCCAACTCGATCCTCCTGGCGCCTTCCGGAGAAAACTTCCAGATCAAGGACTGCTTCTTCGTCAAGCCCAGGCACAAGGGCATCACCTCGCACGGGACCGGCTGCCAGGACCTGCATATCGACCGCTGCCAGTTCATCTCCAACGAGCAGGCCCTTGCCGCCACCGCGCGCGTCTCGGTGGGGTTCAACGTCAATGCCAATGACGCCAAGATCCGCGACAGCCGCTTCCAGCGCATGGGGACGACCGGGGTGCTGCACGGCTCGGGCCACCTGATCGTGGGAAATCACTGGTTCCAGGGCGACAACGTCACCGACGGGCCGCGGGTGGCGGGGCTGGTCTTCACCCAGGAGAATGTCAAGTCGGTGGTGACCGGCAATTACATCGACAACAGCTGGATCGAATGGACCAACGAGCATGATGCCAGCCCCGATTTTGCCTCGGAATACAGCTTCGGCGGCCTGACCATCACCGGCAACATATTCACCGCCAATGACGTGGCCAGCTATTTCAGCTGGATCGTGGTCAAGCCCTATGGCAGCGGCCATTTCATCTCCGGCCTGCATGTGAATCAGAACACCTTCAAGTCGATCAACGGCCAGATCGACCGGGTGGAAACGGTGGATGACTCGATTGCCGGGCTGGACCCGTGGCGGGCGCGCAACATCACCTTCGAGCGCAATTCCTTTGCCGGGGTCGCTCAGCTTACCCTGTGTCCGGTGACGCTCGAATTCGACCAGAACACGGACCAGAGCACCTGGACGCTGAACCCGTCCGCCTACCTGCCCTTCGGCGGCAATGCGCGCACGGTGACGGCGGTGGTGGCCGAGGGCGAGATCCTCGATGCTTCCGGCAGCCGGGTCACGGCGATGCCCTATGTCAATGTCAATGCCGGCGCCCAGAACCAGTATGTGCAACTGGTCTGGCCCTCCCCCTGCCGGGGCACGGTGCAGGTGACCGTGCGGGTGGACAAGCCGATCTGAGCCCTTCGGAGCCGAAGGAATGGCGCGCCCCGGAGCCCGGCTTCGGGGCGCGAGCGGCCTGGGGCGCTTCGTCCCGGGGGCTTGCCGGGTGATACTAGGGCACCGACTCATAAGCTCGCAACCAAATCCTGATAGA
>JALWJU010000406.1:0-2123 GCA_026997055.1 Paracoccaceae bacterium
TCATCCGCCTGGCGTTGAACCTGATCCGCCTCTATGCGGTGCTCTCGGCGCCCTTCATCCCCGAGGCTTCGCAGCGGATGCTGGCGGCGATGCGGGCCGGGGATGCCGGCTGGCCCGAGGATGTGGCGGAAGCCTTGCGGGCGCTCGCGCCCGGCCATGCCTTCAGCGTGCCCGAGCTTCTGTTCGCCAAGATCAGCGATGAGGCGCGCGAGGAGTGGCAGGCGCGGTTTGCCGGCGGGCGCGACAGGTGATGCGCCGGCGCGGCTTCATCGCCGGGGCCGGGGCGGCGGGACTTGCGGCGGGGCTGAGCGCAGGCCCGCTGCTGGCCGCTTCCGCCTCCGCCTCCGCCGCCGCCCATGCCCGCGCCGTCGCCGCGCTCACGCCTTCGCGCGGCCGCCTCTTGCACGGCACCTATCCGGGCGGCTTCAGCGGCGAGGAGGACGACATCACTCTGGCGCAGGTCCAGGCCTATGAGCGCGCCGTGGGCAAGCGCGTGGCCTGGGTCTATTTCTCGCATAACTGGTTCAACGGTCGCCGCTTTCCCACCGATACCGCGCGCTGGATCCTCGCCCACGGTTCCACGCCCTATATCCGGCTGATGATGCGCTCGGACAGCGAGGAGATGAAGCGTGAGCGCACCTACACGCTCAGACGTATCGCCGAGGGCAGGTTTGACGCCGACCTCGCCCGCTGGGGGCGCGCGGCGGCGGCGCTGGGGGTGCCGATCATCGCCGAATACGGCACCGAGATGAATGGCGAGTGGTTCCGCTGGAACGGCCGCTGGAACGGCCGCGCCAAGGGTCCCGGGCGCTTCCGCGCCGCTTACCGCCGCATCGTCGAGGTGACCCGCGCCGCGGGGGCCGACAATATCGTCTGGGTGTTTCACATCAACCACCAGGACGCCCCGGATACGAGCTGGAACCGCTTCGAGCATTACTATCCCGGCGATGACGTGATCGACTGGTGCGGGGTCTCGGCCTATTCGATGCTGGGGCCGGACGAGGAGGAGCGCACCGATTTCGTCGCCACCTTCGAGCGCGCCTATGGGCGGCTCAGGCGCATGGCGCCGCGAAAGCCGGTGATCGTGGCCGAATTCGGCACCGATATCCACAACCCGCTCGAGCCCGCCGCCCCCTGGGCCGACCGGGCGCTGGCGGCGATTGCCGGCGGGCGCTGGCCGGGGGTTATCGGCTTTTCATGGTGGAACGAGACCTGGCCCAATGACGACAATACCCCCACCGATCTCAGGGTGTGGAAGGATGCCCAACTGGCGCGGGTCTTTCGCAGGCGTCTGAGAAATGCGCCTTTGGTGACGCGGCGTCCCGGGATCTGACCGGATCGAAACGCTGCTGGCCGAACCCGCGCGGCCCCGATTTCCGGCGAAAAATCGCCTCTGCAAAACCGAGCCATCCGGGCGCGGACGATCGCTTCCCGTTTGCGTCTGCGGTTCGGCAAGCCGGTGGGGGGCGGAGGAGAAGACGGTCCGGGCGCGGGTGGCGCATCCCCTTCGGGCCTGCTTGCCCTGCCGGCCCGGAAGACAAGGCAACGAGGCCCCGCCGGCGCTTCCTGCGGCCGCCGGGCGCGGCCGGACGTGCCGGCCTGGCTCAATAGGTGCGGATCAGGCCTACCAGCTTGCCCTGTACCTTTACCTGGCCCTCGCGCAGAAGGCGGGTTTCGTAAGCGGGGTTGGCGGCTTCGAGGGCGATCATGTCGCCCTGCTTGCGGTAGCGTTTCAGGGTGGCCTCGTAGCCGTCCACCTGTGCTACCACGATGTCGCCGTTTTCGGCGATGCTGGTTTCGCGGATGACCACGATATCGCCATCGTTGATCCCGGCATTGATCATGGAATCTCCCCGAACCTCGAGCGCATAGTGATTCCCGCGCCCGCTCAGCATCTGCTGGGGGACGGATATGCGCGTGGTGCCATCGGTGATCGCTTCGATCGGCTGGCCGGCGGCGATGCGTCCGAGCAGGGGCAGTTCGTTCACGCCCTCGGTGGCGGTCTGCAGGGCCGCGGCGGGCGGGGCGGGGCGGTCGCCTTCGATCACCCGGGGTTCAAATCCGCCGCGTCCGTCGTTTTCGAGCATTTCCGGCAATCTGACGATCTCGATCGCCCGGGCGCG
>JALWJU010000406.1:2133-3270 GCA_026997055.1 Paracoccaceae bacterium
CGATGGGCGAGGCGGCGGATGAAGCCGCGCTCCTCCAGCGCCGTGATCAGCCGGTGAATGCCGGACTTGGAGCGCAGCGACAGGGCATCCTTCATCTCGTCAAAGGAGGGCGGCACCCCGTCGCGCTGGATGCGCTTGTGGATGAAGCTCAGCAATTCGATCTGTTTGCGGGTCAACATCGGCCTTCTCCCTGCATCTGTGCGCCCTGTCTGCCGCGTCCGGCGCCTTCACTTTCCACTTCCCGGTTCCCGGTTCCCGTCTGCCCCATTGTCGTTTGCCTGTCTCCTTGCCCATCGCCGTTAACCCCATTTTCGCAAAGATGTGGCAAACATTGGGTCACCGGAGGTGTTCAGCCTATGTTCTAACCGCGTTCCTGTTTTGTGTCAAGCGGGCGGATGCAGTGAAAGGAACGGGACGGTTTCGCCGATCTCGTGTGCCGGGTCGCCGGGCGGGCGGACCAGCAGGGCATTGGCGGCGGCACAGGCGCTGAGGCCGCCTTTCCCCTCGATCGGGGCGATGTCGCCGGCCTCGAGGCGGGCCTGGAGGTAGCACTCGGCGGTGCCATTGGCGCCGAGCGGGGCGGCGAGGCGGGCCATGCGAGTCGGGGCCGGGGCGGCGGGCAGGCCGAGCATGGCGCGTATCGCCGGCACGGCGAAGATGCGGGCTGCGACCATGGCGGCGACCGGAGTGCCGGGCAGGCCCAGAAACGGCGCGCCGTGGAGGCGGCCGAGGATCAGCCGCTTGCCCGGACGCATGGCGAGGCGGAGGGTTTCGGCCTCGCCGCCCATGCTGCGCACGGCCTCTGCCACGAGGTCGTATGAACCCGCCGCCGCGCCGCCGGTGGTGAGGATCAGGTCGGCGCCCCTGTCAAGGGCGAGGGCGGCGGTGAGCGAATCCGTGCGGTCGCGGGCAATGGGCAGGATATGCGCGCTGGCTCCCGCTTCGCGGGCGATGGCGGCAAGGGCGAACGGATTGGAGGCGAGGATCTGCCCCGGGGCAGGGTTCGCGCCTGGCATGGCCAGCTCGTCTCCGGTGGGCAGGATGGCGACTTCGGGGCGGCGGGCGACGGGGATCTCGGCCTTGTTCATGGCGGCAAGGAGGGCGATGTCGGCGGGAGAAAGCGGGCGGGGAGGGCTC
>JALWJU010000407.1 GCA_026997055.1 Paracoccaceae bacterium
GCCCGACCACATCGCCCGCATCGAGCGCCAGTTCGCTGGGCGGCAGGGCGAAGCGCGCGGTTTCCATCTCGAGCCAGCGCTCGGCCAACGCCCGGACGCATTGGCGCTCGGCCTCCTCCGGGGCCACCACGAAGGGAAAGGACGTGGCTTCGATCCGGGCGCTGGAGACGATCCGGCGGCGCGCTTCGACCTGTGCCGCATCATATTCCTCGTCCGCGCGCACCACCTGCCATTTCAGGGCCTCGGGCAGTTCGTTCTCCTGTGCGCGCCCCAGCTCGAAACTGTGCCGCGCATCCTCCTCACGCAACAGATCGTCCTCGGTGAAGGTCCGGGATGCCCCGCCGCCGCGCATGGAAAAGACCAGCTTGCCCTCGATCTCGGCCATGTCGAAAGCGAAGAAGCGGGCGAGTTCCTCAATCGCCGCACGCGGGGCCTGCAAGCTGGTGATTACATAGCCTTCAACAGCGCCGTAAAGGCCGCTTGTATCCACTTCGCTGCTGCTCATGCCGGCGGCGATGCAGAGGTGGCGAACGAGGGCTGCCAGAGACACCGACCCGAGGCGGCCGGTGAGCCAGTGGCCGTATTGCCAGTTGTCGGCATCGGCCCAGACGTCATCGAGGGCCGGGAAGAACGGGTGCGGGCGCGCGTCCCAGGTCCAGGCGGCGCTCTCGCTCATGTCCACCATCGGGCCGCCATAGATGCTGCTGGTCGGGTTATTGCTGGCGTCGGCCCAATAGAACGCCACCGCCTCGAGGTAAGCCCGCTGGATCGCGTCATCGCGCCAGCCGCGCGAGAAGTATGGCAGGGCGCTTTCCGAACTCTTGGGATCAAAGAACACGTTGGGCTGGTTGGTGCCCCGGTCGACGGCGGGGCAGCCGAACTCGGTGAAGCGGATCGGCTTTGACTGCGGCACCCAGGCGGTGGGGCTGGCGGCCTCCACGCCGGCGGGGCGGTCGTAATGCTGGTTCAGCCACCAGGAACGGATGTCCTTGGGGCGATACACCCAGGGCTTGGAATAGGACCCGTCGCTGATCGTGGTGCGGGTCTGGCTCTCGCGGTCGGCGGTGCTGGCGTAATACCAGTCGAAGCGCTCGCCGCCCTCGATATTGGCCTGCACATAGGCGCGGCCATGCACCGCCCTGTATCCGGCCTGAGCGTCGAGGTGGTCAAAGCCGTCGCGCCAGTCGGAAAGCGGCAGGTAATTGTCGATGCCGACGAAGTCGATATTGCTGTCGGCCCAGAGCGCATCGAGATGGAAAAACACGTCGCCCGAGCCATCGGCGGGCTGGTGGCCGAAATACTCGCTCCAGTCGGCCGCATAGCCGACCTCGGTGCCGGCGCCGAGAATGGCACTCACATCCGCCGCCAGCTGCCTGAGCGCGGCCACCGCGGGATAGGTCGAGGCATCCTCGCGCACGGTGGTGAGCCCGACCAGTTCGGAGCCGATCAGGAAGCTGTCGACGCCCCCCGCTGCCGCGCACAGGTGGGCGTAGTGCAGGATCATCCGCCGATAGCCCCAGTCGGTGCCGCCCGACCAGCTGACGGTCTCGCCGGAGACGGTGAAGTCGGCCGCATCCGCATTGCCGAAAAAGGCCGAGACCTGGGTGGCGGCATCCGCCGTCTTGTCGACGGTGCCGACATAGCCCGCCGCCGGCGAGCAGGTGATGCGCCCGCGCCAGGGCAGCTTGGGCTGGCCGCTAGTGGCGGCGTTGTCGCTGTAGGGGTTGGGCAGCGTGTTGCCCTCGGGCACGTCCATCAGGATGAACGGATAGAAGGTGACCCGCAGGCCCCGCGCCTTGATCTCCTTGATCGCCTGCACCACGCCGGCGTCATCGGGCGTGCCGCCGAAGACCGGGTTGCCGCTGCTGTCGGTCGAGATCTGATGCGCGCCGGAGCGGTCGACGCCATCGACCGTCCAGGTGAGCGGGCTGGTGGTCTTGGAGGCAGCCTCCACGCCGGGCTTGATCAGGCAATCGCCGCAGCGCAGGTCATTGCCGAACCAGCTCACCACCAGGCTCACGCTCTCGACCGAGGGCACCAGCGCCTCGAGGCGGTCGAGGGAGACCAGCATGTCGGCGCGATCGGTCTCGGCATGAACATTCTCGGCGGCCACCGTCGAGCCGTCGGACATCGCGCCGGATGTGCCGGAAGGCCAGCTGCCGGAGGAAGACGATCCGCCGCGCGTGACCGGCTCGGTGGCATAGACGAACTCCCCCGCGCCAGGGATCATCGTCACCGCCTTGATCGCGCCCTCGGCGGTATCGCTGTCATCGAGCGGGCGAAACACCTCGAAGGTGAGCTGCGGGATGCGATTACCGAAATCCGCCAGCGGCAGATCCTCGAATACCACGTAAGCGGTGCCGCGATAGGCGGGCGTCGGATTGGAACCATTCACGGTGGCGATGAAGGTATCGGCGCTCTGGGTCTCGCTGCCAGGATACCAGCGCCAGGTGATCGAGCTTGTATCCAGCAGTTCGCCATCGGCCCAGATGCGGCCGATGCCGGTAATCTCGCCTTCGCACAGCGCCACGGCAAAGGACGCCGAATAGGTATAGGTGGTTGAGGTGTTCTTCGAGCCCAGCCCCTTGCCGCCCTCGGTGTTCACATGTTCGGTGAAATCGGTGGCCCAGATGATATTGCCGCCCACGCGCATCCGCCCGAAGATGCGCGGGATGGCAATGCCTTCGGTGGAGGTGGTGATCTTGAGGCTTTCCAGGCGCGGCCCTTCGCTGTGCTGCCCGGGGCCGATCATCCCGCCAATGGCGGTGCCGATCAGCCCGCCAATGGCCGCTGATGAGACACCGAGGATCCCGCCGCCGATCGAAGCACCGATGGCCTGACCGGCCAGCCCGAGCACGAGGGTTGCCATCAGCGCCCCCCTTCCGGCCAGCTGGCCGGCATCAGGAAGGCTCCCGCGAGCTTGCGCGCCCAGCTGCGGGTGAAGGGCTGTTCGACCACACCGAGCCGCTCATAGGAATGGATGAAGCTCCCTGCATCGGTCAGGATCGCCATATGCTTGGCCGCCGCGCGAGGCCGCATGCGAAACACCAGCACCGCGCCGGGGGGCGGGCCGGGGACGGGATCGGCGGCAATCATGCAGGCGCGCGCCACTTCCAGCATCCGGTCGCGCGGGGCAACCTCGTCCCAGGCACGGCTATAGGGCGGCAGGGAGATGGGCTCGGCCCCGACCACTTCGCGCCAGACCCCGCGCACGAGGCCGAGGCAATCGCAGCCAACGCCCTTGAGCGAGGCTTGGTCGTGATAGGGGG
>JALWJU010000408.1 GCA_026997055.1 Paracoccaceae bacterium
CATGATGATGAAGGGCAATATCGGCCCCAACGGCCGCGAACTGCCCAAACCCGACGTGCTGCTCCTGAGCTATACGGGCTGCTTCACCTTCCTCAAATGGTTCGAACTGCTGCGCGAGCAGTACAAGTGCCCGACCATTTTCCTGCAAACGCCCTATATGGCGGACGGCAAGATCACGCCCAACATGATCCAGTACATGGTCAAGCAGCTGAAGGAAGACGTGATCCCGACGCTGGAGGAAGTCTCGGGCGTGAAGTTCGATATCGACCGCCTGCGCGAATATCTGAAGAAATCCGCCCGGGCCGAGGACGACCTGGTGGCGGTGCTGCAAAGCGCGAAGCACAAGCCCAGCCCGATCGACGCCTATTTCGGCGGCATCTACTATATCGGGCCGATCTTCGGCGCCTTCCGCGGCACTGACGATGCGATCGAGTATTACAGATTCCTGCGCCGCGAGGTGGAAGAGCGCATCGCCCAGGGGCTCGGCCCGGTCACGCCCGACGGCACCATGACCGAGGAGAAATACCGCCTCGTGGTCGAAGGCCCGCCCAATTACACGAGCTTCCGCCAGTTCTGGAAGATGTTCTATGAGGAGGGCGCGACGGTGGTTGCCTCGTCCTACACCAAGGTCGGCGGCACCTATGATTTCGGCTTCCGCCATGACCCGGACCGCCCGCTCGAGAGCCTCGCCGAATACTGCCTGAACGTCTACACCAACCGCTCGCTTCCCATGCGCATCGACATGCTGGTGAATTACATCAACGAATACGAGGCCGACGGGCTGCTGATCAACTCGATCAAGTCCTGCAACTCGTTCTCGGCGGGCCAGCTTCTGATCATGCGCGAGGTGGAAAAGCGCACCGGCAAGCCCGCGGCCTTCATCGAGACCGATCTGGTGGATCCGCGCTATTTCTCCGCCGCCAATGTCAAGAACCGGCTGGAGAGCTACTTCCAGATGGTCGAGCAGAAACGTTCGGGGAAAGGAGCGGCGGCATGAGCGCGATGAAAACCTTTGTCGGCATCGATCTGGGCTCCACCACCACCAAGGCGGTGCTGCTCGACGAAGACGGCCAGGTGCTGGGGCGCGGCATCACCAATTCGCGCTCCAATTACGACACCGCCTGCCGGGTGGCCCAGCAGGAGGCGCTGGTGGATGCGCGCTTCACCCTGTTTCGCCGCCAGTTCGGCTCCGAAGCGGCGCTGAGCGAGGAGGCCGAGGCCTTTCTCGACGCGCTGGAGCAGAATTTCCGCCTCGAGCAATATCTCGAGCAGCTTGCCGACCTCGAAGAGACCTGCACGCATCTGGTGCGCGGCGAGCGGTTCGAGAAGACCGGCGACGGGCTCAAGGCGGCGCTCGCCGAGATCTTCGCCCGCCTGCGCGCCGAGGCCCCGGCGCTCTACGGCCCCAATGCCACCCGCAAGTCGGACTTCTTCCGCGACATTGCCGGCTCGCGCTACATCACGCTGGCCGAAGAGATTTCGCGCGAGATGGGGGTCGCCAATGACGCGCTGATCAACCTCTACGACAAGTCGATCATTGCGGTCGAGAACCGCCCGCCCGCAGGCTCGCTCGACGAAAAGTTCCAGAAGGCGCTGAAGCGGGTCACGGCCTCCGGCGAGGGGGTGACCGACGATCTGGCGCAAAAGGCGGAGAACGCGCTCGGCGTGGAGCTTGAGGAGACATACCTGGTCGGCACCGGCTACGGGCGCGTCACCCTGCCCTTTTCCAAGGAACATATCCGCTCCGAGATCCTATGCCACGGGCTCGGCGCGCACATGATGTATCCAAAGACCCGCACCGTGCTCGATATCGGCGGGCAGGATACCAAGGGCATCCAGGTGGACGAGAACGGCATCGTCGAAAACTTCCAGATGAACGACCGCTGCGCCGCCGGCTGCGGCCGCTATCTGGGCTATATCGCCGACGAGATGAACATGGGCCTGCACGAGCTCGGGCCGCTGGCGATGAAATCGTCGCGCCCCGCGCGGATCAACTCGACCTGCACCGTCTTTGCCGGCGCCGAACTGCGCGACCGGCTGGCGCTGGGCGAGAAGCGCGAGGACATCCTCGCCGGCCTGCACCGCGCCATCATCCTGCGCGCCATCTCGATCCTGTCGCGCTCCGGCGGCGTGCAGGACCAGATGACCTTCACCGGCGGCGTGGCCAAGAACGAGGCCGCCGTGCGCGAGCTCAAGAAGCTCATCCGCGAAAACTACGGCGACGTCACCATCAATATCGACCCGGATTCGATCTATACCGGCTCGCTCGGAGCGGCGGAATTCGCCCGCCGCGCCGCCGAGGGGCGCATGGAAGGAGTGGAAGCATGACACTGGCAGCAGGCATTGATCTGGGGACCGGCGCGGTCAAGGCAGCGATCTTCCGGGTCGAGGACGGCCGCGAAGAATGGCTCTCCAGGGCCACCCTACGCATCCGCTCGCGCGACCCGATGCAGCTTTCGCGCGAGGCCTTCGACCAGGTGCTGGAGGATGCGGGGCTCAAGGAGAGCGACATCGACTATATCGCCACCACCGGCGAGGGCGAGAGCCTCGAATGGCATACCGGCCACTTCTATTCCATGACCAGCCATGCCCGCGGTGCGCGCTACCTCGAGCCCCGCGCCGGCGCCATCCTCGATTGCGGCGCCCTGCATGGCCGCGCCATGATCATGGACGAAAAGGGCAAGGTCATCAATTACAAGATGACCAGCCAATGCGCCTCGGGCTCCGGCCAGTTCCTCGAAAACATCGCCCGCTATCTCGGCATCGCCCAGGACGAGATCGGCGCGCTTTCGATGCAGGCCGACGACCCGGAGGAAGTCAGCTCGATCTGCGCCGTTCTGGCCGAGACCGACGTGATCAACATGGTCAGCCGCGGCATCACCGCGCCCAATATCCTCAAGGGTATCCACCTGTCCATGGCCGGCCGCCTCGCCCGCCTGCTCAAGGCGATCGGCGTCAGGAACGACGTGGTGATGATGACCGGCGGGCTGGCGACCGACGAGGGTCTGTGCGAAGCCCTGCGCGAGAAGCTCGCAGCGCTCAGGGGAGTCGATGCCGAAGTGGTCAACCACCCCGACAGCATCTATGCCGGCGCGGTCGGCGCGGCGCTCTGGGGGGCGTTCCGGTTTGACAAGCTGGCCGCTACCGGACAAGTCTTGAAAGCATCCTGAAGGAGAAGCAACCATGGCCCTGATGATCGTCGATCCCTGCACCGCCTGCGATGCCTGCGAGCCGGTCTGCCCGAACG
>JALWJU010000409.1 GCA_026997055.1 Paracoccaceae bacterium
CCATGTCGGGGCTGCGCAGGAAGTTTGATCTGGTCGTCGTCGGGGCCGGGCCGGCGGGTTCGGCGGCGGCGGTGACGGCGCGGCGCGCGGGCCTCAGCGTGGCGCTGGTGGACAAGGCGCGCTTTCCCCGCGACAAGCTGTGCGGCGGGCTGGTCTCGGGGCGTGGGCTGAAGGCGCTGGAGGCGATTTTCGGGGCGCGGCCGGCGCGGGAGCTTTTCCTCATCGGGCAGGAAGCGGCCTGGCTCTGGGCCGGCGAGGAACTGGTGCGGTTTCGCACGCCGCATGCGCTGTGGTTCACCCAGCGCTGCGATTTCGACCACGCGCTGCAACGCCAGGCGCTGGCGGCGGGGGCCGAGGATTATGCGGGCCGGCGCTGGAAGGCGCTGGACCGGGAGGCCTCGACCCTGACGCTCGCCGATGGCGAGGTGCTGGCCTTTGGCGGGCTGATCGCCGCGGACGGCGCCACCAGCCCGCTGGCGGCGGAGCTGTTCGGGCGGGCCTTCGATCCGCGCAAGATCGGCTTCACCCTCGAGGTGGAATGCGCGCGCGATGCGCAGGCGGCGCCGCTGATGGAGGTGGATTTCCGCGCCGTGCCCTGGGGCTATGGCTGGCGCTTTCCCAAGCGGGGCTCGCTCACGGTCGGGGTCGGCGGGCTGCACAGCGAGAACCCGGACCTGCGCGGCGCGCTGGCGGCGCTGGTGCCGGAGGGGGCAGAGGCGGGCCGCATCAAGGGGGCGTTTTTGCCGCTGGGCGAGCTGCGCAAGGAGCCGGGCCGGGGCAATATCCTGTTTGCCGGCGATGCGGCCGGGCTGGTCGATCCGCTGACCGGCGAGGGCATCGCCCATGCGCTGGAAAGCGGCGCGCTGGCCGCCGAAGTGCTGGCCGCAGCCCTGGCGAAAGGCAGGCCGCGCGCTGCCGCCCGGGCCTACAGGCAGCGCCTCAAGGCCACCCACAATGAGCTCACCCATGCCATCCGCCTGCGCCGGATCGCCTATGCGCGCCCCTTCGAGGCGGTGTTTCGCGACAAGATGCAGCATTCGCAATGGGCGCGCGAGGCGTTTTTCGATCTGCTCGAGGGCAATACCACCTACCGGGCGCTGGAAAGGCAGATCAGCGAGCGGATGATGCGCCAGGGCCTGGACGGGCTGCTGAAGCGCAGAATCCCGTTCTGGCCGAGCCGGTCGAAGGGCTGAGCCCCCTCCGGCTTTCGGCAAATCGTCTCGCCCGCTATCCGCCCACCTCTTCCGCCGCCAGAATCTCGCGCTTGAGCCGGTTGATCTCCTCCGCCCTGAGCCGCGCCCGGCGCCCGGTCGGGGGCAGGGCCTCTTCGTGAAAGAAAGCGGGCAGTTCGTCATCGGCCTCGGTGAAGCCGGCGGCGCGGTTGAAGGCATCTTCCAGCGCCAGGGTCTCGCGGCCGATGGCGCGCAGGAAGTCCGCGTCGATCCCGGTGCCGAAGGCGGCGTTCATGGTGCGGGCGAGCAGGTCGAGATTCTGCGTCGTCACCTCGCCGCCGAAGATGCACAGGCCGATGGAATCGGCGAGCGCGATGCTCTCCTGCTTGGCCAGGCTCTTTTCGACCAGGGTGCGGATATCCTTGTCAGCGCTGCGGTAGGAGGGCATGTTGCCCACCGTGTGGTCGGCGCCCTGCGCGCTCAGCATCATCGAAACCCCGGTCACCTCCACCACCCGCGGATCGTAGGCGCTGATCGCCTGGCCCTTGATCACCGGCACCCGCGCCACGCCGAAATGCGCCCCGACCCGCGCCGTGCCCTGGGCGTAGAGCCGCCCGGCCTCGCTGCCCGCGCGCATCTCGGCCAGCACCCGCGCCATGAAATCCGCATCGCCAAAGGCGCCCAGCCCCGCCTCCATCAGCACCCCGATCATGGCGCCCAGCTCGATCGTGTCCACGCCCAGATCGTTGGCCTCCCGGTTGAGGCGTGCCACGTCGTCGGGCTCGCTCAGCCCGCAATTCGAGCCGATCAGGCAGAGGGTTTCGTATTCCAGCGGGCTGACAAGCTCCTCGCCCGCCGCGTCCACATAGACATTGGAGCACTTGATCTTGCAGCCGCGCATGCAGGCATGGCTGATCTTGCCGCCGCGCGCCGCATTCTGCTCGCGGATGAAATCGCCGCCGAGCTTCAGCGCCTCGCCCTCGCCGGTGAGCCGCCCGGCGGAGAAATTGCGCACCGGCAGCGCGCCCAGATGGTTGGTGAGATCGGCCACCATCGCCGTGCCGGTGGAGGTAAAGGCCTGGATCACGCGGTCGCCGGCCAGCGCCTTCGAATAGCCCCGCACCCCTTCCATCACCCCCTGCATGTCGCGCAGCGGCGGCATCCTGCCCTTGTCGATGACGATCGCCTTGACCTTCTTCGAGGCCATCACCGCCCCCACGCCGCCGCGCGCCGCCAGCCGCGAGGGCCGCCCCTCCACGTCGCTGAAGGAAATCCCCGCCATCAGCCCGCCATATTCGGCCACCGGCCCGATCAGCGCCAGCGAAGCGCTCTGCCCATAGGCGGCGTGCAGCGCCGCGGCGGTGTCGAACACGCCCTTGCCCATATAGGGCGCACCATCGTCGAAGCGCACGCCCTCGGCGCTTACATGCAGCACCACCCAGTCCGGGGCCTGGCCGCGCAGCACCATCCCGGCGATTTGCGCCTGCCCCATCGCGGTGGCGAAGGTGCCGCCGGAATTGGCCTCCTTGATGCCGCCGGTAAGCGGGCTCCGGCAGCCGACGCTGATCCGGTTGGCATTGGAAAGGTTGGTCCCGGCAAAGGGCCCGGCGGAAAAGATCAGCGGATTGTCCGGCCCCAGCGGATCCGCCGCCGCCACGCCCTCATCCAGGAGCATCCGGGCGATCAGATAGCGCCCGGCCCGGGCCAGATCCTCGCCCTTTACCGTGCGGGCCGTCACCTGCCGCCCCGCCAGATCAATCTCAAGAAATTCGCGCATGTCTCCTCCCGGCTCTTGTCGCCGACAGGGTAGCAGCTATTTCCGGCAATCCAATACCGAAATGCGGACACCCCTTCTTCTGTTCGGAAATATCCCGGGAGGTTCCGGGGGGCTGGCCCCCGGCTATGGTGCGGTCCGGGGGGCCGGCCCCTCGGCGGTTCGCCGGGCGAGGTCCGGCGAAATCTCACCCCTCCTCGTAATCCGAAACCGGCGGGCAGGTGCAGACCAGGTGGCGGTCGCCCCAGACATTGTCGATCCGGCCCACCGGGGGCCAGTACTTGTCCACCCGGAAGCTG
>JALWJU010000410.1 GCA_026997055.1 Paracoccaceae bacterium
CCCCCGGTGCGGACCTGGGCCGCAGAATCGACAGCAAGAACGCCGTGGCTGGCCCTTCGCTTCGGGGTCATGTCCGGCTTGAAAGGAAGCGACATGAAACTCAATGAACTGAGAGACAATCCCGGTGCGAGCAAGGCGCGCAAGCGCATCGGTCGTGGCCCCGGCTCGGGCAAGGGCAAGACGGCCGGGCGCGGCATCAAGGGCCAGAAATCGCGCTCGGGAGTGGCCATCAAGGGCTTCGAGGGCGGCCAGATGCCGCTTTATCAGCGCCTGCCCAAGCGCGGCTTCAATTCGCGCAACCGCAAGAAATTCGCGGTCGTCAATCTGGGCCTGATCCAGAAATTCATCGACGCGAAGAAGCTCGACCCCAAGCAGGAGATCACCGAGGAGGCGCTGGTCGAGAGCGGCCTCGTGCGCCGCAGGCTCGATGGCGTCCGGGTGCTGGCCAAGGGCGACATCACCGCAAAGGTCACGCTCAGCGTCACCGGCGCTTCGAAAGCCGCCGTCGAGGCGGTGGAAAAGGCCGGCGGCACGCTCACGCTCACCGGCCCGGCGGCGAGCGAATAACCGCTTGTAGGCGGCCGGGGGGCTGCCTACATTAAGCGCAGGTTTTCAGCGCCGCCGGGGCCGGGACCTCCGGCGGCGTTTTCTTGACAGGAGGCCTCATGGCATCTGCAGCAGAACAAATGGCCGCGAACATGAGCTGGAGCGCGTTCGCCAAGGCGACCGAACTGCGCCAGCGCATCCTGTTCACCATCGGCCTTCTGATCATCTACCGCGTCGGCACCTATATCCCCGTGCCCGGCATCGACGCGGGCGCGCTGAAGGAATTCATGGATCAGGCCCAGCAGGGCATCGGCGGGATGCTGAGCATGTTCACCGGCGGGGCGCTGGCGCGGATGGGTCTGTTTGCGCTGGGGATCATGCCCTATATTTCGGCCTCGATCATCGTCCAGTTGCTGACCTCGCTGGTGCCGTCGCTGGAGCAGCTGAAGAAGGAGGGCGAACAGGGCCGCAAGAAGATCAACCAGTACACCCGCTACGGCACCGTGCTGCTGGCGACCTTTCAGGCGGTGGCGCTGGCCAGGAGCCTGGAGGCGGGCTCTCTGGTGACCGAGCCGGGGCTGTTCTTCCAGGCCGGCGCGGTACTGAGCCTGGTGGGCGGCACCATGTTCCTGATGTGGCTGGGCGAGCAGATCACCGCGCGCGGTGTAGGCAATGGGATCAGCCTGATCATCTTCGTCGGCATCGTGGCCGAGATCCCCGCCGCCACCGCCCAGTTTCTCAGCCAGGGGCGCTCCGGCGCGATCAGCCCGGCGGTGGTCGTCGGGGTAATGGTGATGATCGTCGCGGTGGTGGCCTTTGTCGTCTTCATGGAGCGGGCGCTCAGGAAGGTGCATATCCAGTATCCGCGCCGTCAGGTGGGGATGAAGGTCTATGACGGCGGCTCTTCCCACCTGCCGATCAAGGTCAACCCGGCCGGCGTGATCCCGGCGATCTTCGCTTCGGCGCTCCTGCTTCTGCCGACCACGATCAGCACCTTCAGCTCCGGTCAGTCCGGGCCGGTCATGTCGGCGATCCTTGCCTATTTCGGCCCCGGTCAGCCGCTCTACCTGCTGTTTTACGGGGGCATGACGGTCTTTTTCACCTTCTTCTACACGAAGGAGGTGAGCTTCAAGGTGAATGATGTCGCCGACAACCTGAAGAGCCAGAACGGCTTCATCCCGGGTATCCGCCCGGGCAAGAAGACCGCGGAATATCTCGATTACGTCGTCACGCGCCTGCTGGTGGTCGGCTCGGCCTATCTCGCGGCGGTGGTTCTGCTGCCGGACTTTCTGCGCAGCGAGTTCGCGGTCCCGTTCTACTTCGGCGGCACTTCGGTGCTGATCGTGGTCAGCGTGACCATGGACACGATCAACCAGGTGCAGAGCCATTTGCTCGCACACCAGTACGAGGGGCTGATCGAGAAGTCGCAGCTGCGTGGCGGCGGCAGCAGGCGCCGGGGCAGGGGGCGCCGTAAACCGGTGCGCAAGTAGGGATCTGTCGCGATGAACATCATTCTCCTCGGACCGCCAGGCGCGGGCAAGGGCACCCAGGCACGCATCCTCGTCGAAGAGCGCCGGATGAAGCAGCTTTCCACCGGCGACATGCTGCGCGCGGCGCGCAATTCGGGCACCGAAATGGGTCGGAAGGTCGCCGCGATCATGGATGCGGGCAAGCTGGTCACCGATGACATCGTGATCGGCCTGATCGAGGAAGAGCTGGAGAAGGGCTCCGAGGGGGGATTCATCTTCGACGGATTCCCGCGCACCCTGGCCCAGGCGGCGGCGCTGGACCGGCTGCTGGAAAAGCGAGGCCAGCGCCTGGATGCGGTGATCGAGATGAGCGTGGACGACGACGCCCTCGTGCAGCGCATCACGGCGCGCTCCACCTGTGCCCGGTGCGGCGAGGTCTATAACGACATCTCCAGGCCGGTCCCGGCAGACGGCAAGTGCGGCGAATGCGGCGGCAGCGAATTCACCCGCCGCGCCGATGACAACGAGGAAAGCCTGCGCACGCGGCTGATGGAGTATTACAAGAAGACCTCGCCGCTCATTGGCTATTACTTCTGCAAGGACAAGCTCCGCCCGGTCGTCGCCATGGGCGAGATCGACGAGGTTGCAGCCGAGATACGGGCGGTGCTGGAAGGCTGAAGGCCGGGGGACGGCGGAGGGCGCGAAGGCGCCGGAGGCGGGCGGATCGCCCGCCGGACAAAGCCCTTGACGCGCCGTAAAAACCCCTTTACTGCGACTCATCCCTGCGGGGATGGCGGGAATCGGGATGCGCTCGTCGCCGCCCGTCTCCGAAACGAGAATTCAGCCAGGGCCCGCGGGAGAGTTCCGGCGGGCTTCAGTTGTGAAAAAAGGTTCCGGCATTACGGAACCGCAACGAAAGGAAAGAAAACGTGGCACGTATTGCCGGCGTGAACATCCCGACTCACAAGCGGGTCCCCATCGCCCTCACCTATATCACCGGAATCGGCCATGCTTCGGCCAGAAAGATCTGCGAGGCGGTCAATATCGACGAATCCCGCCGCGTGAACGAGCTGACCGACGCCGAGGTCCTGGCGATTCGCGAGCATATCGACGCCAATTACACGGTCGAGGGCGACCTGCGCCGTGAGGTGCAGATGAATATCAAGCGCCTGATGGATCTGGGCTGCTACCGTGGCCTGCGTCACCGCCGCAACCTGCCGG
>JALWJU010000411.1 GCA_026997055.1 Paracoccaceae bacterium
GTTTGCGGGCGGACTGGCCTATTCGCTGCCGATGCTTGTAGAGGTGCGTCTGAGCCCGCAGCTCAACAACCTGATCTACGGTTATTACCAGCACTACTTTTCGCAGGCGATCCGCGGCGGCGGTTTCCGGCCGCTGGTGTTTCTCGATCACGGGCTGTGGGCGGCGTTCTTCGCCATGTCGGCCTTTGCCGCGGCGCTGGCGCTGTGGCGGCTGGCACGAGGTCGCTACCGGGGGCTTTATCTGCTCGCGGCCGGCTATCTCGGCCTGGTGCTGGTGCTGTGCAAGACCCTGGGCGCGCTCCTTTACGGCATTCTTCTGCTGCCGCTCCTCACCCTGCTCTCGACGCTCTGGCAGATCCGGATTGCAGCGCTGGCGGGCCTGCTGGTGCTCGCCTATCCGGCACTGAAAGGCCTCGATGCAGTGCCGCAGGCGCAGCTGGTGGCACAGGCCGCCAAAGTCAGCCCGGAGCGGGCCAATTCGCTGCAATTCCGCTTCGACAACGAAGACATCCTCTATGAGCGCGCCATGCTCAAGCCTGCTTTCGGCTGGGGAATCTGGGGGCGCAACCAGATCCTCGATGCGCAGACCGGGAATTTCAGGACCGTCACCGACGGACGCTGGATCATTACCCTCGGGGTCTATGGCTGGCTGGGCCATGTCGGCGAGTTCGGGCTTCTGGTGCTGCCGCTGCTGGCGCTCTGGCGCGTCGGGCGGAGGCCGGGGGCGCGCCTGCCGGCGGCGGCCGGGCCGCTGGCGCTGTTGCTGGCGGTCAATCTCGTGGACCTGATCCCCAATGCCACCCTGACCCCGATCACCTGGATGATCGCGGGCGCTCTGCTGGGGGTGGCGGAGCGGGCGCGGGCGCAGTACCGCGCGCCGGAAGCGCGCAGGCTGAGGACGGTGCTGTGAGGCGGGTGCTGCTCATTGCCGAAGCGGCCAACCCGGAATGGGTCAGCGTGCCGCTGATCGGCTGGTCGCTGGCGCGCGCGCTGGCCGAGCTGGCGGATGTGCATGTGGTCACGCAGGTGCGCAACCGCGCGGCCTTCCTGCGCGCGGGGATGGTCGAAGGCGAGGATTTCACCGCCATCGACAGCGAGGCGGTGGCACGCCCGCTCTGGGCCCTGGGCAAGGTGCTGCGCATGGGCGAGGGCAAGGGCTGGACCGCGCTGCAGGCGGTGTCGGCGGCGGCCTATCCGGCCTTCGAGCGACGGGTATGGCGGCGATTTGGCGGCGAGATCGGCCGGGGAGAATGGGATATCGTGCACCGGATCACGCCGCTTTCGCCCACCATCCCGAGCCCGATCGCCGCGAAATGCGCCGCGGCCGGGGTGCCCTTCGTGCTGGGGCCGCTCAATGGCGGCGTGCCCTGGCCCAGAGCCTTTCGCGCCGAGATGCGCGCCGAGCGCGAATATCTCGCTCCCCTGCGCGCCGCCTACAAGGCGCTGCCAGGCCGGCGCGCGACCCTCAGGGCCGCCGCGGCGATCCTCGCCGGCTCGCGCCATACGGCGGGCGAGATCCCGGCGGCCTTTCGCGACAAGGTGCTGTGGCTGCCTGAAAACGCCATCGACCCGGCCCGCTTCAGCCGCCTGGCCGAGCACGCGCCGGGGCCGCTCAGGATCGCCTTCGTCGGCCGGATGGTGCCCTACAAGGGGCCGGACATGCTGATCGAGGCGGCGCGTCCGCTGCTGGAGGAAGGCCGCGCAACGTTGGAGATGATCGGCGACGGGCCGATGCTGGAGCGGCTGCGCGCGCGCCCGGCGCCCGGGCTCACCTTTCACGGCTGGCTCGCCCATGAACAGGTGCAGGACGTGCTGGCGCGCGCCACGCTGATGGCGCTGCCGAGCGTGCGCGAATTCGGCGGCGGGGTAGTGCTCGAAGCCATGGCGCTCGGGGTGCCGCCGCTGGTGGTGGATTATGCCGGGCCGGGAGAACTGGTGGGCGAAGGGCTGGGCTTCAAGGTGCCGCTCGGCGAGCGCGCCGGGATCGTGCGCGCGCTCCGGGCCGAGCTTGAGCGCCTCGCCGATGCCCCCGCCCTGCTGGCCGAGACCGGCGCGCGGGCGCGCGCCCATGTGCGGGCGCATTTCACCTGGGCCGCCAAGGCGCGCCAGATCGCCCGGGTGCATGACTGGGTGTGCGATGGCGGCCCCCGGCCCCCGTTGCCCATCGGAAGCGCTTCCGGTTGAGCAGAGGCGATTTTTCTGCGAAAAATCGTGCCTCCGGCGGGAGTATTTGGCGAAAGGTGAAAGGGGCAGGGTTGGCAATCGGTTGCCCGAAGCACCACATTGGAGGGGTGTGGAAAAGGAGCTCTCATGTTTAGACCGCTTTTGCTGCTGCTGTTTCTGATCGGCCTTGCCGGCACCGGTACCGCCGAAAACCGGGTGCGGCTCCATGCCTTCGGCAACTCGCTGGTCAACCATGCCGCCGGAGACGCGCAGACCAATATCCCGGTCTGGATCGCACGCATGGCGCGGGCCGATGGCAAGCTGTTTTCCATGAGCGGCCAGTTCGGCTTTCTCAAGGATTTTGCCGCGCGCCTGCCGCCCAGCTCCGACTGGAGCTTTCGCGGCGTGCGCGGCGCCTGGAACCCGGCCCGGCGCAGCTTTGGCGAGGCGGGTTTCACGCATGTGCTGATCACCCCGGCCAATTTCATCCAGTACCGCGCCCCGAAAGAAGCCTATGAGGACGGCAGCGGCGATGATGCCAGCCCGTTTTCGGTCACCCTAACCCTGATCGACTGGTTGCAGGAGGCTTCGCCCGGCATCCGCATCGTGCTCTACCAGGGTTGGGCCGACATGGCGCCTTTCAGTCGGAAATTCCCGCCCCGGGCGCGCGCCTTGCGCAAGTATCACGCCTTCAATGCCGGAGAGTACAGCGACTGGTACGAAACCTGGCTGGCCGAGTTGCGCGCCGCCCGCCCCGATGCACGGATCACCCTTGCCCCGGTGGCCCGGGTGCTGGCGGGCCTGCTCTCCGAAGCTCCCCTGGCCGAGATCCCCGTCGAAGCGCTCTATTCCGACAATGCCCCCCATGGCACGCCCACGCTCTATCTGCTGGCCGCCATGGTGACCTATGCCACCCTCTACGACAGTCCGCCCCCCGAGGCCCTGCCCCTGCCCGAGACGATCCATCCGCTGCTGCGCGAGCATTACCGCGCTACGGCGCGCCGCATCTGGCAGGAAGTGGCGGCTTCCGACACGGCACTCCTGGCCCCGCCTCCCGGCCCTGCTT
>JALWJU010000412.1 GCA_026997055.1 Paracoccaceae bacterium
GATCAGGCCGGGTCTTGCGGGAGTGGACATGGCGTGTTCCTTTCCTGGTTGTTCGAGATGTTCGAGATAATTAGTTATAGATAACTAAATATCAACCCGCCGCGCAGATTTGTCGCAAGCCGCCCCCCCGGTTCGGAACATAGTGCGAACACCCCTTCCCCTCGCGCCGTGCCCCCGCTACAAGGAGCCTATGAGCGATTTCGACGAAGACGATGCCTTCGAGGCCGCCAGCCGCCCCTCCCTCTCGGCACGCGCCATGCCGGCGCGCCCGGCCCCTTACCTCGACGCCCTGAACCCGGCCCAGCGCGAGGCGGTGGAGGCGCTCGAAGGCCCGGTGCTGATGCTCGCGGGCGCGGGCACCGGCAAGACCCGCGCGCTCACCGCGCGCATCGCCCACCTGCTCCATACCGGCGCCGCGCGGCCAGACGGGATCCTCGCCGTGACCTTCACCAACAAGGCCGCGCGCGAGATGAAGGAGCGCGTCGCCGCGCTGCTCGGCCAGCCGGTGGAGGGGATGCCCTGGCTCGGCACCTTTCACGCCATCTGCGCGAAGCTGCTCAGGCGCCACGCCGAGCTTGCCGGGCTCAAGCCCAATTTCACCATCCTCGATACCGACGACCAGCTGCGCCTGCTCAAGCAGCTGATCGCGGCCGGGAATATCGACGAAAAGCGCTGGCCCGCCCGCCTGCTCGCCGGCATCATCGACCAATGGAAGAACCGCGCCTGGACCCCCGAGCGCGTGCCGGTGGCCGAGGCGCAGGCCTTCAACGGGCGCGGCATCGAGCTTTATGCCGCCTATCAGGCGCGGCTGAGGACCCTCAACGCGGTCGATTTCGGCGACCTGATCCTGCAGATGGTGACGATCTTTCAGAGCCACGACGACGTGCTGGGCCAATACCAGCGCCGGTTTCGCTACATCCTCGTGGACGAATACCAGGATACCAACGTGGCCCAGTATCTCTGGCTACGCCTGCTTGCCGCCGGCCACCGCAATATCTGCTGCGTGGGCGACGACGATCAGTCGATCTATGGCTGGCGCGGGGCCGAGGTGGGCAATATCCTGCGCTTCGAAAAGGACTTTCCCGGCGCAAAGGTGGTCCGGCTCGAGCAGAATTACCGCTCCACCCCGCATATCCTCGCCGCCGCCAGCGCGCTGATCGCCGCCAATCGCGACCGGCTGGGCAAGACGCTCTGGACCGAGGAAAGCGAGGGCGAAAAGGTCCGCCTGATCGGCCATTGGGACGGCGACGAAGAGGCGCGCTGGCTGGGCGAGGAGATCGAGGCGCTGCAACGGGGCACGCGCGGGCTCGATCCGTTCAGCCTCGACGATATCGCCATCCTCGTGCGCGCCAGCCACCAGATGCGCGCCTTCGAGGACCGCTTCCTGACCATCGGCCTGCCCTACCGGGTGATCGGCGGCCCGCGATTCTACGAGCGGCTCGAGATTCGCGACGCCATGGCCTATTTCCGCCTCGCGGTCAGCCCGGACGACGACCTCGCCTTCGAGCGCATCGTCAACACCCCGCGCCGCGGGCTTGGCGACAAGGCGCTGGCCACGATCCGCGCGGCCGCGCGCGAAGCCGGGGTGCCGATGCTCGAGGGCGCGCGCATCGCCGCCGAAAACGGACGGATCAAGGGCAGGGGCGCGGCCGGGCTCAGGGCGCTGATCGCCGGGCTCGATCGCTGGCACGCCCGCCAGCGCGCAGGCGTTGACCACATCGAACTGGCCGAAACCATCCTCGAGGAGAGCGGCTATACCGAGATGTGGCTTCAGGACAAGTCCCCCGAGGCGCCAGGAAGGCTCGAAAACCTCAAGGAGCTTGTCAAGGCGCTCGAAGGCTTCGAAAATCTCCAGGGCTTCCTCGAACATGTCAGCCTGATCATGGATAACGAAACCGGGACAGACGAGGAAAGGGTCACCCTCATGACCCTGCACGCGGCCAAGGGGCTCGAATACCCCGCCGTCTTCCTGCCCGGCTGGGAGGACGGGCTGTTTCCCTCCCAGCGCTCGATGGACGAAAACGGCCCCCGGGGCCTCGAGGAGGAGCGCAGGCTCGCCTATGTGGGCATCACCCGCGCGCGTCAGCTCTGCACGATCAGCTTCGCCGCCAACCGGCGCGTCTATGGCCAATGGCAGAGCCAGCTGCCCTCGCGCTTCATCGACGAACTGCCCGAAGAGCATGTGGACGTGCTCACCCCGCCGGGCCTCTATGGCGGCGGCTACGGGGCGGGCGGAACCCGGATGGAGCAGGAAGCCGCCCGCGCCGATAGCCATGCCTCCCCGGGCTGGCGGCGCATGCAGGCGCGCGCATATGAGCGCCCGCGCCAGACCGCCCCCGTGATCGACCTCGACGCGGTGGAAATCTTCGCTCCCGGCGACCGGGTATTTCACCGGAAATTCGGCTATGGCGCGGTGACCCAGGCAGAGGATGACAAGCTCGAAGTCGCCTTCGACAAGGCCGGGGTGAAAAAGGTCATCGCCAGATTCGTCGTCGCCGCCGCGCGCGCCGATGACGTGCCCTTCTGAACCGACAGGGCAAACCCGCCCCCCATATGCCGGACGATATGCCCCTTCCTCTTGCCGGAAATATCCCGGGGGGTCCGGGGGGCAGCGCTGGACCGGACCAAGTTTTTTTCGACTGGTGATCGTTTTAATTTTGATCCGCCCCTTGTTCAGCTGGTCACTGACTTGGGGGTTTCGGCCTCGATCGAGGTGGTGAAGCCGCGCCCCGTGATCTGGTGGCGGGCAGCGGTGATCGACCATAGACCGGCTACCCCGATCCGAAACCCGAGGGCAAGGATTTGGCTCTCGGCGGCGATCAGAGGATTGCCCGGCATCGTCATGCTGATTGTGTCGTTGCCGCGCTTGATCTTGTCGAGCTCGGCCTTCGCGGCGCGGCTCGCCTCCTCCTTGGTGGCGTAGCTGTGGCGCAGCTTCTTGACGGGTGAGCCCTCGCCCTCGGTCACCTTTTCTGTCTGTCCGGTTTCTTCATTGTGCCAGTTGGCCTCGACCGATTTGTAATCGCCCCGCGTGGCCAGCGTCGCCTGCCAGGTGAGCTTGCCGCTCTTGGGGATGGGCAGGGGCGGCATGGGTTGGCCGCTCGCGGTTTTGCCTTCGCCCTTACCTATGAAGAGGAGAGTTTGCCCCTTCACCGTGGCGAGCGCATCGTGCTCCTTGGCGATGCGCATGAGGAAGTTGAGATCGCTCTCATCCGTTTGATCGAGG
>JALWJU010000413.1 GCA_026997055.1 Paracoccaceae bacterium
GGGAAGGGGGCGGCTTCTGCCGTCGGCATGGCCCGAAGCGCCTCCGGGCAGCCCAGGGGCCGGCCGGTTCCGCTGCACGCAATCCCGCCCTCCCGGCGAGCGTTTCAATGGGTCCAGCTCTGGCGGCGGTTGCTGGCGAAATTGTCGCCATATCCGCCGGGGCGGATATTCATCCGCCGCTTGTGCGGTTCGAAGACCTGTGCGTCGATTCCATGTGCGCGGGCATATTCCCGGGCGGCTTCGCGGGTGGGGAATTTCAGCCGCACCTGGCTTTGCGTGTCGCCCGAGCCGGTCCAGCCCATGAGCGGGTCGATTTCGCGCGCCTGCCGGGGGGCGAATTCCAGAACCCAGTGACGGGTCCTGCCGGTGCCGGACGTCATCGCATTGCGGGCGGGCTGGAAGATACGGGCACGCATGGGAACCTCCTGGGCTGCTGGCTGGTATCCTGCGGATTTATCCGCTTTTCCGGGTGCGGGTGCAAGGGATATTCGCCTTTGCCGGCACCTCTGATGCGGGGTGGCGGCGCTTGAGCAAGGGTTCGCCCTTGCCGGGGCCGGGGGGCGGCACAGCGAAGGCACGCAGATGCCGGGGACGAGGGCCCGCCGGTCGGGCGAGGCCGACAAAATGACTGCCGGTCACGGACGAGGGAGCGAGGGGTGGGGTGGGTGTTTCGTCCGGACCGGCAGTCGGTTCTGCTGCTTGCTCCTGCAGGCTAGCCGCCCGGTTCGGGACATGCAAGGAAAAAATACACTTCAGGTTGCAATAAACTAAATAAAAATCTCCCTTTGGTGGTAACCTTTCGGTAACGGTTTCCTGCATTGTTTCGCCAGGCGCGACAATCGCAGCGGAGAGGCAGGGCATATTGCCGGCAGGGGCGGCCCGGCCTTCGGGAGATACAGGTTTTCTCCCGGCCAAGCCATTGATCACGCAGTACAACTCCTGCAATTCCGAGAGGCCCGGCGAGCGGATTGTTTCCCGGCTCAGAAACCGCTGGCAGAATCCCCGAAAAGCCGCCAGTATTCGCGCATTGAAATCAGGATATTCGGGGGATTCCATCCATGAAACGCTTGTTGCCCGCGACCGCGCTCACGGCTGTCCTGGCCGCGGGAGCCGCGCTGTCGGCCCAGAGTTTCGAGACGCCCGACAGCGAAACCATTCGCGCGCGGATGGAGGTCTATGAAAGCCCGGCCCCGGGCACCATCTTCGATCTGCAGCCTTTTCGTGCGCGTCAGGAAGCCAGCGGGCCCGGCGGCCTGGCGCTCGGGCTCACCTCGCTCAATCCCGGCGTCAATGCCTGGTTCGTGCTGGAAGTGACCGCCCCGGGCTTCTTCGGCACCAGCACCCGCGCCTACCACCTGGAAAATGCCGATCCGGAGCGCTGGCGGATATCGCTCTCCGGGGGCGCGGAGCCGGCGCTGCTGATCGAGGGTGGCGGCGAGCGCATCGCCTGCGCGCCCTGGGCGGGCGACGAGCCGGAGCTTCTGGAAGCCGCGGGCAGGCCGCTGCCCTTTGCCCCGATCTGCGGCGGGCGGCTCTATCTGCGCAACAAGGTACGCGGTTCGCGCACCAGCCGCGAGGCGGTGGCCGAATTCCTGCGCAACAACGTGGTGTTCGGCGATTCGATCGTCAACCTGATCAAGGGTTCCTTCTACGAGGATGCCTTCATGCAGTCCTCGGAGACATCCGAAGAGGGCGATGCGGGCGCTACGGTGGCGGCTCTGGGTCGTGCCAGCCTTTCGCGCTATCCGCTGATGTATGCCGCCCCGGGCTTTACCCTCGAGGGGACCGAGGGCGGGCGCATGGAGGCGGGCGCCTGGTATGCGGTCAAGGATGCGCCGGGCATCTATGCCAGCGTCATGCAGCCGGGCATGATCAGCGAGGAGATCCTGAGCCGCAGGGGCGAGACCAATTATCTCGACAGCGTGGAGCGGGGCGCCGACGTGCTGCTGGTGGCTTTCGACATGTCGAAATTCGACATCGGCTACGAACTGGGCACCGATCACCCTTCCTTCGGCTGGTCCTCGCGCCCCAGCGGCACCGGGCGAGACTGGCGCATCCCCGGCCCCGACGGCTTTGACCGGCCCGACCCGCTGGTGATGGCGGGCATGGTCAGCCCGGCGCTCACCGACCGGGTCGCGGCCACCTTCACCGGCGGTTACAAGCGCGACCACGGCGCCTTTCGCTTCGGCCCCATGGCCACCTACAACCACGGCAACCATTACGGCTTCATGGTCAATGGCGTGGTGCTGTCGCGCCTGTGGCCGGATCTTGCCACCATCATCATCTACAAGGACGGGCGCATGGAGATGCGCAAGTGGACCGAGCAGGACAATGCCCGCCTTTCCGAGATCCGGTTCGCCCGCCAGAACGGGGTGCCGCTGATCGAGCCGGACCCGGAGACCGGCGAGAGCGTGCCCGGCAGCCTGGTGCGCCACTGGGGGCCGGGCAACTGGTCGGGCTCTGCCGATGCCCAGCTGCGCACCCTGCGCGGCGGCGCCTGCACGAAAGAGGTCGATGGCCGCCAGTTCCTGATCTACGCCTATTTCTCCACCGCCACTCCCAGCGCCATGGCGCGCACCTTTCAGGCCTATGGCTGCGAACACGCCATGCTGCTCGACATGAATTCGCAGGAGCACACCTACATGGCGCTCTATCCGCAGACCGGCAGCGACTGGATCGAGGTCGAGCACCTGGTGCGCGGGATGCGGGCAATCGACCAGCGGCGGCGGGATGGCACCGTCATCCCGCGTTTCATCGGTTTTGCCGACAACCGCGATTTCTTCTATCTTCTGCGCAAGGAGTGATTGCCCAGCCGAGGAGCTGCCCGATGAAAAAGACCGTGCTTGCCCTGCTCGCCTTCCTGACCGGCCTCGCCGGGGGCGGGACCCAGAGTCTGCAGGCCAGAAGCCTGCGGGAATCGAACGAGGAGATGTTCCGCCTGATGCAGCAGGTGCGCGGGGTGACGGACACGCAAATGGCGCGCATCCGCGAGATATTCGCCGGCTCCAGTCGGATCGGCCAGGGCAACCCGGCTGTCACCCGTCACCCGATGACTCCCGCCGAGGCCCAGGCCCGCCTGCCGGCGCCGGCCTACCAGTACTACCGCAACCGCCGCTTCGAGCGCATCTGCGGGCGCAAATACATGGCGCCGCTCTACGACCCGGCCACCGAGCGCCCGGAGGATGCCAAAGCCTGCGTGGACATGTTCGAATACCCCAACGTGC
>JALWJU010000414.1 GCA_026997055.1 Paracoccaceae bacterium
TGCTGACCTGGCCCAGCGCCAGCTCGTCCTGGTCCTCGGCCGCGCGCCGGGCGGTGTCTTCGTCCTCGTCCTCGATGCGCCGGTTCAGGTTCAGGCTCTCGACCCAGGAAAGAATCGCCTCGAAACGGTGCAGGATCAGGCTGTCGCGCCGCTCGGCGAGGTCGGACTCGGAGCGCCGCGCGCGCTTGCGCCCGGTCTCTTCCTCGGCGCCGGGGCCGGTGCCCTCTTCCTGCATCTCCTCGGGGCGCTCGACCCTGGCGCGCGCCGCCATTGGCCGCAGGTCCGGCCACATGGGCACCGGGCGGAAGGGGCGGTAGCCCCTCGGCGCGCGGATCGCGGAGAGGTCGGCGCCGGGGCTACGGATCAGCGCGAGATATTCGCGCGCAAGCGGGCTTTCGGGCAGGGGGCCGCCCAGAAGGTGCATGATCGCCGCTTCCAGCGCCGCTTCGTGCCGGGGCAGGGCGGCGCGGGGCCGGGCGGCGCGGCTGGCGGCCAGCAGGCGCTGGTAATGGGGCTTGAGGCCGGGGCAGTCGGTGAGCGTCGCCCGGGTCATCTCGGCGGCCTGAGAGAGCGCGCGCAGATCGGCGGCGAGCGGATCGGGCTCGGAGACCGGCGCGGGGGCGTGGGCGGCAGCGGCGGCGAGCCAGAAATAGAGCGCCGCATTGGCCTCGCGCTCGGCAAAGGTGGCGATGCGCGCGGGCAGGCTGAGCGCCTCGCCGTCAAGGCTCGGGCGCGCTTCGCGCTCGCGCCAGGTGCCGAGCGCCCGGCGCCAGGAAAGGCGGTGGTGCTGGCTGGTGGGGGCGGCGGCTCTTATCTCGGTGGCGTGACTGCCGCCCAGGCCGCGAAAGAACACCCCCAGCCGCCCCTCGATCTCGCTCAGATGCACCGCGGCTTCTGCATGCTCGTCCGGCGCGTCCAGCCGGCTGGCGATGCGGTGCCAGACCTTGCCGATGGTCTCTTCGGGTTCGAATATGTCAAGCGGTTCTGGCATCGGCCTTCGTCCGGGGCGATTTTTCTGCGAAAAATCGGGAGTCAGATTTTCGCAGAAAATTTGCGTGCTCAGCCATAGATCGCCGAGACGATGTCGAGCAGCCCGGCTTTCACGTCCTCGTCGTCGGTGAGCGGCTCGATCATGGCGGCGAGGATGGCGCGTTCGAGCGGCATGCCGGCGGCGATCAGGGTCGCGGCATAGATCACCAGCCGGGTCGAGACGCCTTCTTCCAGGTCCTGGCCCCTGAGCGCGCGCAGCTTGCCGGCCAGCCGCACGAGGTTCTTCACGCGGCCTGTCTCGAGCCCGCTTTCGCGCGCGACGATTTCCACCTCGCGCTCGGGCGCGGGGAAGTCGAAATCCACCGACAGGAAGCGCTGGCGGGTGGAGGGCTTGAGGGTCTTGAGGATGTTCTGGTAGCCCGGGTTGTAGGAGGCGACCAGCATGAAGCCCGGCGCCGCCTCGATCTCCTCGCCGGTCTTGTCCAAGGGCAGGATGCGCCGGTCGTCGGTGAGCGGGTGCAGCACCACGGTCACGTCCTTGCGCGCCTCCACCACCTCGTCGAGATAGCAGATCGCGCCTTCGCGCACCGCGCGCGTCAGCGGGCCGTCGACCCACACCGTTTCGCCGCCCTTGAGCAGGAAGCGGCCCACGAGGTCGGCCGCCGACAGGTCGTCGTGGCAGGCCACCGTGTAGAGCGGCCGGCCCAGGCGCGCGGCCATATGGGCGACGAAGCGGGTCTTGCCCACCCCCGTCGGCCCCTTGAGCAGCAGCGGCAGGCGGTGGGCGAAGGCGGCTTCGAAGATGTCGCATTCGTCGGCGACGGGCAGGTAGAAGGGGGCGTGTGCCCCCTCCTGTCTGGTCTCGGCGGTGGCCATGTCAGGCCTCCTGCCCGGTGCCGCGCGCAATCACCTCGCGCCCCGGCACCAGCTGTGCCCAGATGAACACGAGCGCGCCGGTCACCACGACGAGCCCCGCGCCCCAGCGCATGACGTAAAAGAGATTCACCGCGTCCTGGGTGTCCATGAAGGCTTCGCCCATGACCCGCTGCAGATGCGTCTGGACGGTGCCGGCAAAGGTCAGCACGAAGGTCATGAAGGCCATGCCCCCGGTCATCAGCCAGAAGCTGCCCATGTTCAGCACCTGGTTATAGGGGTCGCGCCCGCGCAGGATCGGCATGGCATAGGTGATGATCGCCAGATTGACCGACACATAGGCGCCGTAGAAGGCCAGGTGGCCGTGGGCGGCGGTGATCTGGGTGCCGTGGGTGTAGTAATTGACCCCGTGCAGCGTATGCAGGAAGCCCCAGACCCCGGCGCCGAAGAAGGCGATGGTGGCCGCGCCCAGCGACCACAGGAGCGCGGCCTTGTTGGGGTGGTCGCGCCGGCCCTTCCAGACCATGACGAAGGCAAAGCTCATCATCGCGAAGAACGGCACCACCTCGAGCGAGGAGAAGATCGAGCCGATCCACTGCCAGTAGCCCGGCGTGCCGATCCAGTAATAATGATGGCCGGTGCCGAGGATGCCGGAAAACAGCGCGGTCGCGACGATCACATAGAGCCACTTCTCGACGATCTCGCGGTCAACGCCGGTGAGCTTCAGCATCAGGAAGGCGAGGATCGAGGCCATCACCAGCTCCCAGGTCGCCTCCACCCACAGATGCACCACATACCACCAGAACATCTTGTCCAGCGACAGGTTGCCCGGATTGTAGAAGGCGAAGAGAAACAGCAGCACCAGCCCCCAGAGCCCCAGGAGCAGCACGTTGGTGATCGCGGTCTTGCGCCCTTTGAGCGAGGTCAGCGTGATATTGTAGAGGAAGATCAGCGCCGCCACCACGATGCCGAGCTTGACCCAGAGGGGCTGCTCCAGAAACTCGCGCCCCTCCTTGCCCAGGAGCCAGTGGCCGGGAAACAGGTCGAAGAGGTAGGAGATCACCGCCCCGGCCGTGCCCAGGAGCAGGATCAGAAGCTGCACATAGGCGAGCATGGGCGATTGCAGCTCGCGCTCGGCCTCTTCGGGCACCAGGAAATAGGCGGCGCCGAAAAAGCCCAGCAGCAGCCAGACGATCAGCGCGTTGGTGTGCAGCATCCGCACGATGTTGAAGGGTGCGGCCTCGGCGTAGAAATTCGGGTCGATATAGATCCAGCCGGCCCACAGCCCGCCCAGCACCTGCACCGAAAACACGGCCATGGCGGCGAGGAAGTACCAGTAGGCGACTCTCTGCGATTGGTATTTCATGGTCTTTCTCCTTGTCCCGCGTCAGCGCGGATCAGCCCGCGTCATTGGGCGGCCAGCTCTGGGTCTTGATCGTGCCGGTCCACAGCAGGAAATCGGCGAGATTCCTGATCTCTTCGTCGTCGAGGTCGAACTGCGGCATCTGCCGGCGGCCTTCGATGCCGGTGGGCTGGGCCTCCATCCAGCCCTTGAGCATCTCATAGGCGCCTTCGGGGTCGTCCTGCACGCCCCAGCGGCGCATCACGTTGCCGAGCTCGGGGGCGAAATAGGCCCCCTCGCCCAGGATGGTATGGCAGTTGACGCAGGCGTTTTCCTCCCACACCCGCTTGCCCGCGACCACTGAATCGGTCAGCGTTTCGGCGCTGGTCGAATGGTTCCTGATATAGCCCACGGAGTTGAACGACAGGACCAGGAATATCGCGATAAAGAACAGCGATCCGCCGTAAAACACGTTGCGGGCCATCGTTTTCGTCATGACCTCAGGCATCCTCTTCCCTCCTCGGGGTTGACGTACCCGCGCCCTGCCGGGCCGGCCGGCAGTACCGGGTGCAATGGTTCCACGAACTGGAAAATATCGCATGGGCGAGGGCGGAGCCTTGACAATCGTCAAGAGGCGACTCGTGCGCATGCGATAGAATGCAGTCACGTTCAACCTGGTCCGGAGGACAACAGAATGGGCTTCTCAAGATTTTCCAGACAACTCTCCGCCGTCATGCTGGCGCTGCCCCTGGCGGCGGTCGCCGCCGGTGCGGGCGCCGGCGAACGGATGCTCGACGACGAGGAATTCGCCAGAGCCAAGGACATCTTCTTCGAGCGCTGCGCCGGCTGCCACGGGGTGCTGCGCAATGGCGCGACCGGCCCGGCCCTGACCCCGGACGTGACCGGCGAACTGGGCTATGAGGGCGCGGTCAGCTTCATCACCTACGGCTCGCCCGCCGGCATGCCCAACTGGGGCACGTCCGGCGAACTGACCGAGGAAGAGATCGACCTGATGGCCAATTACGTGATGATGGAGCCCCCGGTGCCCCCCGAATGGGGCCTGCCCGAGATGCTCGAGACCTGGAAGGTCATCGTCCCGCCCGAGGAGCGCCCGACCGAAAAGATGAACGACTACAATATCGACAACATCTTCTCGGTCACCCTGCGCGATACCGGCGAAGTGGCGCTGATCGACGGCGACACCTACGAGATCATCAATATCGTCGAGACCGGCTATGCGGTGCATATCAGCCGGGTGTCGGCCTCGGGGCGCTACATCCTGGTCATCGCCCGCGACGCCAAGGTGGACATGATCGACCTGTGGATGGAAAAGCCCGACGTGGTGGCCGAGGTACGCGTGGGGCTCGAGGCGCGCTCGGTGGAGACATCCAAGTTCCCGGGCTACGAGGACAGATACGCCATCGCCGGCTCCTACTGGCCGCCGCAATACACGATCATGGACGGCGACACGCTGGAGCCGCTGCGCGTGGTCTCGACCCGCGGCATGACCTATGACACCGGCGAATACCACCCCGAGCCGCGCGTGGCCTCGATCGTGGCCAGCCACTTCAACCCGGAATTCATCGTCAACGTGAAGGAAACCGGCCACACGCTGATGATCGACTATTCCGACCTGGACAGCCTCAGGGTAACCGACATCGCCACCGAACGCTTCCTGCATGACGGCGGCTTCGACGCCTCCGGGCGCTACTTCCTGGTGGCCGCCAATGCCCGCGACAAGGTGGTGGTGATCGACACCAGGGACAACAAGCTGGTGAACATCGTCGAAACCGACGGCATCAAGCCGCATCCGGGCCGTGGCGCGAACTTCGTGCATCCGGTCTATGGTCCGGTCTGGGCCACACCGCATCTGGGCGACGAGTCGATCGCGCTGATCGGCACCGACCCCGAAGGCCACCCGGATCAGGCCTGGAAGCTGGCCGGCCAGCTCTTCGGCCTGGGCGGCGGGCAGCTGTTCATCAAGACCCATCCCAATTCCGACCACCTCTATGTGGATGCGCCGCTCAACCCGGACCCGGAGCTTTCGGGCTCGGTCGCGGTGTTCACCATCAGCGAGATGGGCGAGGGCGAGGCCGAATTCGTCACCCTGCCGATCGCCGAATGGGCCGGCATCGAGGGCGGCGGCCAGCCGCGCGTGGTCCAGCCCGAATACAACATGGCCGGCGATCAGGTCTGGTTCTCGGTCTGGAACGCCAAGGACAAGCAGTCGGCGATCGTGATCGTGGACGACAAGACGCTGCAGCCGATCAAGGTGATCAAGGACCCCCGCCTGATCACGCCCACCGGCAAGTTCAACGTCTACAACACGCGCAACGACATCTACTGATCCCGCGTGACAGCGACCCGAAGGGGCGGCCCCGCGCCGCCCCTTCCCCGTGAAAGGCCGGAAACGATGCGCCTTGCCCCCGCTCCGATGCTGTTTTTCGCCCTCGCCCTCCTGCTGCCGGCCCCGCCCGCTTCCGCCGCCGACAGCGCCCTGTCCGCCGACGGCAGGTGGCGCGCCGAACTGGTCGCCCCCGACCGGCTGGCGATCACCGCCGCCGATACCGGCGCGCTGGCGCGGGTCTTCGAGGGGGTGGCGCGCGACGGCACGCCCTCGCGCTTCGAGGGCGTCTATGTGGACCCGACCCGGCGCCATTTCATCGTGCCGCTGCTGGATGCGCCCGAATACTGGCTGATCGCCACCGACCCGGACGCGCCGCCGGTCTATGAAGGCTTCGTGCACAGCCGCGAGGCGGGCATGGTCGAGGGGCTGCCCTCGAGCCGGGGCCTGTTCGCCCGCGAGCGGGTGCCGGTGGAGCATATCCTGACCCGGCCGAGATTTTCCGACGACTTTCGCGAGATGTACGCCCTGACCCCGGACGGCAGGCTGCTCGTGACGGTGAACCTTTATGTCGATCGCGAGATCGGCCTGGAGCCGGTCGAATGACGCGGGCTGCCCGCCCCTTCCGGCGGAGGAACCGGGATCGCTCAGGCGCAGGGGGTGGCCTGCTTGCGCCCCGGCCGGTCGCTTTCGGCGAATTCCCTGAGCCTGCCCAGATCGGCCACGCTCACATGCCCGCCGCGCACGCTCACCCCCAGCGGGCGCAGATTGGCGATCGAGCGCGACAGGCTCTCGGGCTTCATCCCCAGCCGCTTGGCGATCAGCCCCTTGTCATAGGGAAGCGCAAAGGCGCTCGCCCCCTCCTGCACCGGCGCCAGCGCCAGCAGGAAGGTCGCCAGGCGCTGGGCGCCGGTATGACCCTTGATGTCCTCGATCTCCATCACCAGTTCGCGGTTGTGGCGAAAGGTGCTGGCCAGCATCGCCATGGCGATTTCCGGATGCTGGCGGATCTGCTCGGCAATGGTCTTCGCGGCGATCTGAAACAGCACCGCATCCTCCACCGCCTCGACCGTCACCGGATACTTCCCGCCCTTGAGCGCCGCCGCCTCGCCGAAGCTCTCGCCCGGCCCATAGACCGCGACCACGATATCGTCGCCGGCGCTGGTGATCCGGCCGAGCTTCATCAGCCCTTCCAGCACGATGAAGATCGACCTGGCCCGGTCCCCCTGCACGAACAGCGTCTCGCCGCGCGAAAGCCGGGCCAGGCCGCCCCGCCGCAGGAGATCCTCCAGAAGCGCCGGCGGGAGGTCGCGAAACATCAGGGAGTTTCGCAATGTCTTCACATGCGCCTTGCCCAGCATGCCCTGACCCCTTTCGCCCCTTCGCCGCCGCCCGACCCGCGCCGCGACCTTTCCGCAGCCTTTTAACAAATATCAAGGCAAGGCAACAGCCCCCGGCGTATCAAGGGGCATCGGCAACCAGAGGAGCGCAAGAGATGCAGGGCCCTGCTACCATTCTCATGCTCGTCCCCATGCTGCTGCACGCCGGCGCAGCGCGGGCCGGGCAGACAGCGGCACCGATCGAGGGCTATTCCGGCAATCCCGGCGGGGCGACCACCTGGCTGGCGATTGCCGCCCTGGCCATGATCCTCGCCCTGTGGGCGGTGCATTGGTCGATCTTCCGCAAGTGATGCACGAAGAGGGCAGCGATATCCCCCGCCCCTGGCCGGCATGGAAGATCGCCCTGCTCCTCTACCCCTTCGCGGCGGGAGCGGGAGCGGTGAATCTGTTCTTCCTCGGCCTGCTCGGCCAGACGCTCTCGCTGACGGCGCTGGCGCCGGTGGCGGCGGTGCTGGGGGGGCTTGCCCTGGGGGTGCCGCTGGCCTGGATCGCCGCACGCTGGATCAGGCGCCTGATCGCAGAGGCCGAGGCATAGGGCTGCAGAGGCTCCGTTTGCCTTTGCCCGCCAATCGCAATAGGCTGCCCGGGTCAAAGGAGCCCGCATGCCGCGTTTTGCCGCCAATCTCGACTTCCTGTTCAAGGAGCTGCCGTTCCTCGACCGCTTCCAGGCCGCCGCCCAGGCCGGCTTCAGGGGGGTCGAGGTGCTGTTTCCCTACGACCATGCCGCGAGCGAGATCACCGGCCGGCTCCGGGTGCACGAACTCGAAATGGTGCTGATCAACACCCCGCCGCCGAACTGGGCCGGGGGGCCGCGCGGATTCGCCGCCGTGCCGGGGGGCGAGGCGCGCTTCCGCCACGATTTCACCCGCGCGCTGCGCTTTGCCCGGGCGCTCGGGGCCGGGCATCTGCACATCATGGCCGGGCGCGCGCGCGGCCTGGTCGCCCGCCGCACCTTTGTCGAAAACCTGAAATGGGCCGCCGCCGAGGCCCCGCGCCAGAGCCTGACCATCGAGCCGATCAACCAGATCGACATGGAGGGCTATTTCCTCGACGATTTCGACCTCGCCGCCGAGGTGCTGGCCGAGGTGGGCGCGCCCAATCTGGGCCTGCAATACGATGCCTACCACGCGCAGATGATCACCGGCGACGCCGAGCAGGTCTGGGCCGATCACGGCCACCTGGTGCGCCATGTGCAGGTGGGCGGATATCCGGGCCGCCACGAGCCGCTCAAGGGCGAGATCGACTACCCGAAATTCTTCCGCGCGCTGGACGTGATCGGCTACCGGGGCTGGGTCAGCGGCGAATACCACCCGGCGGGCAAGACCGTGGACGGGCTCGGCTGGATGCGGCAGGCGGGCTGAGCGGCTCAGCTGCCGATTGCCGCGGCGTCGGGGCAGGCGTCTTCGGGGCCTTCCATGTCGAGCGTCACATGACCCAGGCCGAAGCCCGCCGACAGGCGCGCCTTGAGCGCCTGCTTGACGCCCAGGCAGTCGGGCCAGTGGGCCGGCTCCACCACCACATGGGCTTCCAGCGAGGCCACCTCTTCGCTGATCTGCCACAGATGCAGGTGGTGCACGCCGGCCACGCCTTCGACCGATTCCATCGAGGCGATCACCTCTTCGGGCGCGATCCAGGGCGGGCTGCCCAGCATCAGGATGCGGATCACGCCGCGGATCTCGGCAAATCCCATCCACAGGATGTAGCCGGCAATGCCCAGGGTGGCGATCGGGTCGGCCAGGCGCCAGTCGAACAGCACGATCAGCACGCCCACCACGATCACCGCCACCGAGCCCAGCGCATCGGCGACATTGTGCAGAAAGGCGGCGCGGATATTGGCGCTCTCCTTCGACAGGCGGAAGGTCAGCAGCGCGGTGATCAGGTCGATCACCAGGGCGATCCCGGCGACGATGATCACCAGCCAGCCGGCCACTTCCGGCGGCTCGAAGAAGCGCATGATCCCCTCGTAGATCAGGTAGAAGCCGATCACGATCAGCGTGGTGTAGTTGATCAGCGCGGCAATCAGCTCGGCGCGCCTGTAGCCGAAGGTCATGCCGGCATCGGAGGGCCTGCGGGCGATCTTGCGGGCGAAAAAGGCGATGAACAGCGAAGCGGCGTCGGAAAGGTTGTGAATCGCATCCGCGATCAGCGCCACCGAGCCCGACAGCACGCCCCCGACGATCTGGGCAAGCGTCAGCGCCACGTTGACCGCAACCGCCAGCGCAACCTTCAGGTCGCCCGCCTCGGGGTCGATATGGTGGTGGTGGTGATGGCCTGCATGGCCGTGGCTGTGGCCGTGGGCGTGGGCGTGGCCGTGGTCGTGGCTGTGGTCGTGAGGCATGGCGCCGATTCCCGTCTTGTCCGTCCCTGACCGGCAACCTAATCTCTACAGCACCTGTAGCTTCAAGGGGCTTTCGCATGTATTCGATCGGCCAGCTTTCGCGTGCCACCGGGGTCAGGGTCACGACCATCCGCTATTACGAGCAGATGGGCCTGATCGCCCATGAGGGGCGCACGGCGGGCAACCAGCGGCGCTATTCGCAGGCCGGGCTGGAGCGCCTCGCCTTCATCCGCCATGCCCGCGACCTCGGGCTGAGCCTCGGGGCGATCCGCGCCCTGGTCGCGCTGGAGGGCAAGGGCGGCGCGGCCTGTGCCGAGAGCCACGCCATCGCCGAGGCGCATCTCAGGGACATCCGCGACCGCATCCGCCGGCTGAGGGCGCTGGAGCGCGAACTGGTGCGCATCCGCGATTCCTGCGACGGCAGGGGCGAGGGTGGCTGCTCGATTCTCGCCGCTTTCGGCGACCACGGGCTGTGCGCGGGCAGCCATTGAGGGGAGACGATTTTTCGCGGAAAAATCGTGCCTCCGGCGGGAGTATTTGGCGAAAGGCGAAAGGGGTCAGTCAGAAAGCTCGCGGGCGAGGAAGGCTTCGAAGGCGTCGAGATTGACCGGCTCGAACTGGCCGAAGCCCTGCATCCAGATGCTGGCCTCCCTGAGCGCGTCGGGCTCGAGCTTGCACCATTTGACCCGGCCGCGTTTCTCCTGGCTGATCAGGCCGGCCCTGGTCAGCAGGGCGAGGTGCTTGGAGATTGCCGCCAGCGACATGTCGAAGGGCTCGGCCACGTCGGTCACGGCCATGTCGTCTTCGAGGAGCATGGTCAGGATTGCGCGCCGTGTCGGGTCGGAGAGGGCGGCGAAGATGCGGTCCAGGCGCTGGCTCATGGCTCTCACTAGCGCCCGGACCGGACAAAGGTCAACCGGGCGGTTGAACATGCTTCGCGGCCGATTTTGCCGCCGACGCGGGCGGCGAGCCGGGGCGCCAAGTGTCGCGGGCGTGTTTTTTCGTGTTATATCAGCAAGTTGCGATTTGCCCGGCTCGGCAACGATCCTGTTGACTCCGCGCTCGCCTGCGCTTAGCAACAGCGCGGACGCAACAAGGCGCGCGGATATGTCGAAAGAGCCTGACGCCAGGCGGCTGCAAGCGCTGGAAGAGCGTATCGCCCGCGCCCGGGCGGCGCAGGAGCCGGAAGCGGCGAACGAGGCGATGCAGTCGTTCAGCCAGGCGCAGATGGCCTGGCGGATGATCCTCGAGCTGGTCATCGGGATCGGCATGGGGGTCGGTCTGGGCTACGGGCTGGATCTGGCATTCGGCACCCGGCCCTGGCTTCTGGTCGTGTTCACGCTTCTGGGCTTCGCAGCCGGGGTGAACGTGATGATCGGCAGCGCCCGGGAGATGGGCCGGGCGGCGCAGGCGCGGGAACCGGCGCGCGGAGACGCAGACGGAGAGGGTGCGCGCGCACCCGATGAGTAGGGAAGGAAGAAGACGTGGCAGCAGAAGCCGATATGATGGAGGCCTCGGGCCCCGCCATTGATCCGATGTATCAGTTCACGCTCAAGCCGCTTTTTGGCGAGGGGCCGATTCACTGGTACACGCCGACCAATGCGACCCTGTGGATGGGCATCGCGGTTCTGGCGATCATTGGGCTTCTGGTATTCGGCACCCGGCGGCGCGCCATCGTGCCCTCGCATACCCAGTCGGTGGCCGAACTGGCCTATGGTTTCGTCTATCAGATGGTGCGCGATGTGGCGGGCAAGGAGGGGGTGAAATACTTCCCCTACATCATGACCCTGTTCATCTTCATCATCTTCACCAATTTCCTCGGCCTGATCCCGATGAGCTTTTCGGTCACTTCGCAGATCGCGGTGACGGCGGTGCTGGCGGTGCTGGTCTTCGTCAGCGTCACCCTGCTGGGCTTCTACCTGCACGGGGTCAAGTTCCTCGGCCTGTTCTGGGTCAGTCAGGCACCGCTGGCGCTGAGGCCGGTGCTGGCGATCATCGAGATCATTTCCTACTTCGTGCGCCCGGTCAGCCACTCGATCCGACTGGCCGGCAATGTCATGGCGGGTCATGCGGTGATCGAGGTCTTTGCCTCCTTTGCCGCCAGCGCCCTGATCGCGCCCATCGCCATGGTCGGCATTGTCGCCATGTTCGGCATGGACGTGCTCGTGGCCTTCATCCAGGCCTATGTCTTTACCATCCTGACCTGCGTCTATCTGAAGGATGCCCTGCATCCCTCGCACTGACGCAGCAGTCGGCCCGAAACACCGCAATCAGCCAATTCCAGTATAAAGGAGAGACATCATGGAAGGCAGCATCGTAGAAATGGGCAAGCTCATCGGCGCAGGTATCGCCACCATCGGCATGGGCGGCGCCGCCATCGGCGTGGGCACCATCGTGGGCAACTTCCTCTCGGGCGCCCTGCGCAACCCGGCCGCGGCCGCCTCGCAGACCGCCATGCTGTTCATCGGTATCGCCTTTGCCGAAGCCTTCGGGATCTTCTCGTTCCTCGTCGCGCTGCTGCTGATGTTCGCCCTCTGATCCACGGAAGGCGCCTTGACGTCCGGCGCCGCCGCGCGCCGGGCCAACGGGTCCCCGTGACCATCCAGATGAGGACGAGCCGATGACGACAGCAACGACAGAGGCAGCCGGCCACGCGGCCGAAAGCGCCGCCGGAATGCCGCAGCTCGATATCAGCACCTTTCCCAACCAGATCTTCTGGCTGGCGGTCACCCTGGTGCTGATCTACCTGATCCTCAGCCGCATCGCGCTGCCGCGGATCGAGGCGGTCCTCGCCGAGCGCCAGGGCACCATCACCGGCGATCTCGCCGCGGCCGAAGAGCTCAAGCAGAAGGCGGTCGAGGCCGAGGAAGCCTATAACAAGGCGCTGGCCGATGCCCGCGCCGAGGCAAACAGGATCGTGGCCGAGACCCGCGCCGATATCCAGGCCGAGCTTGACGAGGCCATCGCCAGGGCGGATGCGGAGATTGCCGCCAGGTCGGCCGAAAGCGAAAAGGCAATTGCCGAAATCCGCGCCTCCGCCCAGGAAGCGGTGAAGGAAGTAGCCGTGGACACGGCGAAGGAAATCGTCGCCGCCTTCGGCGTCAAGGCCGATGCCAGGGCGATCGCCGCCGCCGTCACCCAGCGGATGAAAGGATAGGCCATGTGGAAGAAACTCTCCCCCGCCCTGCTTGCGGCCCTTGCCGCCGGCCCGGCGCTGGCCGCCGCGGAAGGCCCCTTCTTCACCATGAAGAACCCGATGTTCAACGTGACCATCGGCTTCATCCTGTTCATCGCCCTGCTGCTCTTCCTCAAGGTGCCCCGCCTCCTTGGCGGGATGCTGGAAAAGCGCGCCGAGGGCATTCGCAGCGAGCTGGACGAGGCCCGCGCCCTGCGCGAAGAGGCGCAGAGCCTGCTGGCCTCCTACGAGCGCAAGCAGAAAGAGGTGAAGGAGCAGGCCGAGCGCATCGTCGCCCATGCGAAGGAAGAGGCAGCCACGGCCGCCGAGCAGGCGCGCAAGGATCTGGAAGCCTCCATCGCCCGGCGCATGGCCGCGGCCGAAGAGCAGATCGCCTCGGCCCGCGAAAACGCGGTCAGGGAAGTGCGCGATGCCGCCGTGGCAGTGGCCGTGGGCGCGGCCAGCGACGTGATCGCGCAGAAGCTGGGCGCCACCGAGGCCAACAAGCTGATCGACGCGGCGATCAAGGACGCCGAGGCCAAGCTGCACTGAGCCGACCACGGCGGTGGGCAGATTGCCTCCCGTCGGCGAGGGTCTTTCGATCCGGCCCGGCGCCCTGCGTCGGGCCGGGATCGTTTCAGGCGGGCCGGGCAAGGGCGGGGGCGATTTTTCGCAGAAAAATCGGGGCAAGGAGGGCAG
>JALWJU010000415.1 GCA_026997055.1 Paracoccaceae bacterium
GTGCGGATCGAGGCGGGCGCGGTGATCCTCTCGGACGGGCGGCGCATCGCCAGCCGCTTCACCGTCGGCGCGGCCGGGGCGCGGGCGCATGACTGGCTCGCCCGCGCGCCCCTGCCGCTGACCCGGGACGGCTTCGTGCGGGTGGGGGCGGATTTGCGCGTCGAGGGCCACGAGGCGCTCTTTGCCGCCGGCGATTGCGCCCACCTGACCCATGCGCCCCGCCCCAAGGCCGGGGTCTATGCCGTGCGCGCGGCGCCGGTGCTCTACCACAACCTCGCCGCGGCGGTGACCGGCGCGAAGATGCGTGCCTTCCGCCCGCAAAGGCACTTCCTCAAGCTGATCGCGCTGGGGGAGAAGTCGGCGATCGCCGAGAAATGGGGCCGCACGGTTTCCGGCCCGCTCCTGTGGCGCTGGAAGGACCGGATCGACCGCAGGTTCATGGCGCAGTTTCACGCGCTCCCGGCGATGGAGGCGCCCCCGCCCGCGCCGCATGTGGCGCGCGCGCTCGAACAGGAGGGGCTTGCGGCCGACCGCCCGCTCTGCGGCGGTTGCGGCTCCAAGGTCGCGCCCGATACGCTCGCCCGCGCGCTGGCAGCACTGCCCCGGGCCGGGCGCGATGACGTGCTGAGCGCGCCGGGCGATGACGCGGCCGTGCTGGCGCTGCCGGGGGGCGCGCGCCAGGTGCTGACCACCGACCATCTGCGGGCCTTTACCGACGATCCGGCGCTGCTTGCGCGCATCGCCACGGTGCACGCGCTGGGCGATATCTGGGCCATGGGCGCGCGCCCCCAGGCGGCGCTCTTGTCGGTCACCCTGCCGCGCATGAGCGAGGCGCTGCAGGGCAGGACCATGGGCGAGATCCTCGCCGCGAGCGCCGAAGTGCTGCGGGGCGAGGGGGCCGAGATCGCCGGCGGCCATTCGGCGATGGGGGCGGAGATGGTGATCGGGCTCGCCCTGACCGGGCTGCTCGAGGGCGCGCCGCTTACGCTGGCCGGGGCGCGGGCGGGGGATGCGCTGGTGCTGAGCCGGCCGATCGGCAGCGGCACCATCCTGGCCGCCGAGATGCGCGGGGCGGCGGACGGGCGCGACGTGGCGGCGCTGCTTGCGCGCATGGCCCGCCCGCAGGGCGATGCGGCGCGGATCCTGGCGGCGGCCGGGGCGCGGGCGATGACCGATGTGACCGGCTTCGGGCTGGCGGGCCACCTGATGGGGATGTGCCGCGCCTCGGGGCTGGCCGCGCGCCTCGATCTGGCCGCGATTCCGCTCTATCCCGGCGCGCTGGAACTGGCCCGCGCCGGCCACCGCTCCACCATCTGGCCCGCCAACCGTCGCGCCGCGCCCGTGGCCGGCGCGACCGGCCCCCGCGCCGCGCTGCTGCACGATCCGCAGACGGCAGGCGGCATGCTCGCGGCACTCCCCTCTGAGGCCGCCGAGGGCGCGCTGGCAGAACTCAGCGCCGCCGGCCACGAAGCCGCGCGGATCGGCGAGATGTGCGCAGGCGCGCCGGGGATCGGCGTTTCGGGGCAGGTCTGATTGCTCTTTACTGTCCGTTGCACAGGGGCTCGAGGTCGCGGCCTGCGATTTTTCGCAGAAAAATCGTGCCTCCGGCGGGGATATTTGCGGCAAGAGGAAGGAGGCGGTCGGGACCCGGCGGGGGCGTGGTGGTGTTTCAGGCGCCGAACTTCGCGATGATCTTTCGCGCGGCTTGCTCCAGGTGGGTGTCGGTGAGGTCTTCGAGGGGCAGGGGGGTGTCGCCCGGCTCGGGAGCGCTGCGCCGGTAGCGTGGGTCGTAATGCTGTTCGATCAGTTCGCGGGCGAGTTCTGCGTAGGCGCCGGCGGCGACCAGGGCGCGCCAGGCGTTGACGCGTTCGTGGCCGTGGAAGCGCACCAGCTTGTCGAGCACCGGGGCGAAGCGTTCGGGGGCGGCGAGCATGTCTTCGTAAGCGGTGAGCAGGTGGCGCACGCGCGCTTCGATCGGCGCCGAGAGTCGCAGCCGGCGCCCGGCGCGCATCGCTTTCCAGAGCATCGGCGGCATCGGCGGCAGGTTCAGCCGGCCGATTCTGCTGCTCTCGGCCTCGACATAGAGCGGGCGGGCCGGATCGAGGGTGCGCAGGGCCATGGCCAGCGCGGTTTCGAAGGCCTTTTGCGAAGGTTGCGGCGTCTCGTGTTCGCCAAACACGGAGCCGCGGTGATTGGCGAGCGCCTCGAGATCGACCACCTGCGCGCCTTCGCGGGCGAGGGCGGCGAGCAGGCGGGTCTTGGCGGTGCCGGTGCCTCCGTCGATCAGGATCACCGGGCTTGCCAGCGGGGTTTCGTAGAGCGCGGCGGCGATGAGGCGGCGATAGGCGCGGTAGCCGCCGAGCAGGCTGTCGGCCTGCCAGCCGACCTGCCCGAGGATGGTGGTAAAGGCCCCCGAGCGCTGCCCGCCACGCCAGCAATAGACCAGCGGGCGCCAGTCCGGCCCCATTTCGGCCAGCGGGCCTTCGAGGTGGCGCGCGGCGTTGCGCGCGAGAAGCGCCGCGCCGAGGCGGCGGGCGAGGAAGCGGCTTTCTTGCACATAGATGGTGCCGATGCGGGCGCGCTCTTCGTTGTCGAGCACCGGCAGGTTCAGCGCGCCGGGGATGTGGTCTTCGGCGAATTCGGCGGGCGAGCGCACATCGACGATGCCGGTAAAGGGCAGGTCTGCGAGCGCATCAAGCGAGGCGAGTTCGTAGGGCATGAGGCGGGGGCTCGAGAGGGCGGGGAGCGGCGCCGGCGGGCTGGCTCAACGGTCGCGTCCCAGTGCTTCCAGCACCGCGTCGAGGCGCTTTCCCTGGGGCGAGACCTCGACCAGCGGCGCGTTCTTCACGGCGGCGTAATAGGCCTCGGGGTCGTAGGTGGCGATGCCCAGGTTCAGGTAGTCGGCGGTGAGCAGGCCCATGGCGGAGAGCAGCCG
Organism: Paracoccaceae bacterium; assembly: GCA_026997055.1. Lineage (GTDB taxonomy): Bacteria > Pseudomonadota > Alphaproteobacteria > Rhodobacterales > Rhodobacteraceae > JAAEUB01. Next base: position 2,936 of record JALWJU010000415.1, read on the forward strand.
GTAAACGGCGAGGTATTGGTCCGATTGCGTGCTGATGGCGCTGGCGCGGGCATCGAGCAGGGTCTGTTCGGCATTGAGCACGTCCAGCATGGTGCGCGATCCCAGTTCGTGCTCTTCGCGGGTGGCGCGCAGGGCCACGGTGGTGGCACGGATCTGGCGCTGGTGGGCCTCCATCGCGGCGGCGGCCACGGCCAGCCCCGCCCAGGCGTTGGATACGCCCTGCTCGATCCCGCTGGCGGTGACATGCAGCGCGGCGCGGGCGGCATCGCGCTGTG
>JALWJU010000416.1 GCA_026997055.1 Paracoccaceae bacterium
GTCGCCGCCCGTGGGCCCCGCCCTCGGCCAGCGCGGGATCAACATCATGGAATTCTGCAAGGCGTTCAATGCCAGGACCCAGGACCTCGAGCCCGGGGCGCCCTGTCCGACGGTGATCACCTATTATCAGGACAAGTCCTTCACCATGGACATCAAGACGCCGCCGGCGTCCTACTTCCTGAAGAAGGCCGCGGGCATCACCTCAGGCGCCAATACCCCCGCCCGCGAGGTGGTGGGCACGGTCACGGCCAAGCAGCTCAAGGAGATCGCCGAGGCCAAGATGAAGGATCTCAATGCCAATGACATTGAATCCGCCATGAAGATCATCGCGGGCTCCGCCCGCTCCATGGGCATCGAGGTGAAGTGACATGGCAAAGCTTGGAAAACGCACCAGAGCCGCCCGCGAGATCGTCAAGGGCAAGGACAATGTGAGCGTCGAGGAGGCGGTGAAGCTGGTCAAGGAGACCGCCACCGCCAAGTTCGACGAGACCGTGGAGATCGCCATGGTGCTCGGCGTGGACCCGCGCCATGCGGACCAGATGGTGCGCGGCGTGGTCGGCCTGCCCAACGGCACCGGCAAGGAGGTGCGCGTGGCGGTCTTCGCCCGTGGCGACAAGGCCGAGGAGGCCAGGGCGGCCGGGGCCGATATCGTCGGCGCCGAGGACCTGATGGAGCAGGTGCAGGGCGGCAAGATCGACTTCGACCGCTGCATCGCCACGCCTGACATGATGCCGGTCGTCGGCCGGCTCGGCAAGGTGCTCGGTCCGCGCAACCTGATGCCCAACCCCAAGGTCGGCACCGTGACCATGGACGTGGCCGATGCGGTCGCCAAGGCCAAGGGCGGCGAGGTGCAGTTCAAGGTCGAGAAGGCCGGCGTGGTCCATGCGGGCGTGGGCAAGGCGAGCTTCGACGAGGCCAAGCTGGCCGAGAACGTGCGCGCCTTTGTCGATGCGGTCGCCAAGGCCAAGCCCTCGGGCGCCAAGGGCACCTACATGAAGAAGATCACGCTCAGCTCGACCATGGGTCCGGGCGTGAACGTGAGCGTCGAGAACGCCACCGGCAACTGATCCGGCGACATCTGGCATGAGAGCGAAAGGCGGGTCCGCACGGCCCGCCTTTGTCCTGCCGGGTTCGGATCGGGGCGGAGAGGCCCGGCCTGGCGCAGCGGCATTTTTCCCCTTTCCTTTCCGGCAAAAAAGCCATAAGAGAGCGCCTGCTCAGGTCGCCGCGTGCGCGTGGCGGCCTGTGTGATTCGTCCGAGACGGTGGGTGGCAGATAGGCCATAAAGCCTGCCTGAGACGGGAAATTGGCAAGAGTTTCAAAGGTTTGTGCCTTTGATTGCGATTGGCGAGGCCCCGTACGGACCCGATTGTCGGGCCTGGCTTTTCGGGCCTGCCCGGCAAAATGAGAGCCGGGGGCATCCGCCCCCATAACTGGAGTGGAACTGTGGATAGAGCCCAGAAAGAGAAAGTGGTCGAGGAACTCGGCCAGATCTTCGAAAGCTCTGGCGTCGTGGTGGTTGCCCATTACGCCGGTCTCACGGTTGCTGAAATGCAGGATCTGCGGGGTCGCATGCGCGAAGCCGGCGGGTCCGTCCGCGTTGCCAAGAACAGGCTCGCCAAGATCGCCCTGGAGGGCAAGCCGGTCGCCTCGATCGCCTCGCTGCTCACGGGCATGACGGTTCTCGGCTATTCCGAAGACCCGGTCACCGCGGCCAAGGTCTTCGAGGCGTTTGCCAAGGATAACGACAAGCTCGTGATCCTCGGCGGCGCCATGGGCGAGGAGCCGCTGGACCCGGCCGGGGTGAAGGCGGTCGCCGCCATGCCGTCGCGCGAGGAGCTCATCGCTACCATCGCCGGCATGATCGGCGCACCGGCTTCCAATATCGCCGGGGCCATTGGCGCACCTGCAAGCAACATCGCGGGCATCCTCGAAACCATCGAGGAAAAGGCTGCCTGAGCAATCAGAGACCGGCGTGGGGGCGCTCCTCGCGTTGGAACACACATGAAAGAACGGAAACGGTAAAATGGCTGATCTGAAGAAACTTGCCGAAGAGATCGTGGGGCTGACCCTTCTCGAAGCCCAGGAACTGAAAACCATCCTCAAGGACGAATACGGCATCGAGCCCGCCGCCGGCGGCGCCGTCGTCATGGCCGGTCCCGCCGATGGCGGCGCTGGCGGCGCGGCCGAGGAAAAGACCGAGTTCGACGTCATCCTGAAGTCGCCGGGCGCTTCCAAGATCAACGTGATCAAGGAAGTCCGCGCCCTGACCGGGCTGGGCCTGAAAGAGGCCAAGGACCTGGTGGAATCCGGCGGCAAGATCAAGGAAGGCGTCTCCAAGGAAGAGGCCGAAGAGGTCAAGGGCAAGCTGGAAGCTGCCGGCGCCGAGGTCGAGGTCGCCTGAGCGGCGCATCCTGGCGGGGCCGCGATTTTTCTGCGAAAGATCGCTCTGGCCGCGCCCGTTGCACATGGCTGGGCCCGGGGTTTCCCGGGTCCAGCCGAGCCTTTCTTGGCAAGGGTCCCGGGCGGCGTGAGCGGGCGGGGCCTTTCCCAAGGTGAGGTTCGCGGGATCGGGAGCAGGCCGGTGGGACGGTCTGCACGAATGGATCCGGATCACCTGTCTCTGACGAGGCGCCGGCCGTGGCCCCGACGGTGCGCCGCCTCAGGTGAGAAATGAAAGGCACGACACGCATGGCGCATTCCTATCTTGGCCAGAAACGTCTTCGCAAGTATTACGGAAAGATCCGCGAAATCCTGGAAATGCCGAATCTGATCGAGGTGCAGAAGAGCTCCTACGATCTGTTTCTGAATTCCGGCGACGGCCCCGAGCCGCAGGACGGCGAAGGGCTGATGGGAGTCTTCCAGTCGGTCTTTCCGATCAAGGATTTCAACGAGACCGCGGTGCTGGAGTTCGTCAAGTACGAGCTTGAGGCGCCCAAATACGATGTCGAGGAATGCCAGCAGCGCGACATGACCTACAGCGCGCCGCTCAAGGTGACCCTGCGCCTGATCGTCTTCGACGTGGACGAGGAGACCGGCGCGCGCTCGGTCAAGGATATCAAGGAGCAGGACGTCTTCATGGGCGACATGCCGCTGATGACGCCCAACGGAACCTTCATCGTCAACGGCACCGAGCGGGTCATCGTCTCGCAGATGCACCGCAGCCCGGGCGTCTTCTTCGACCATGACAAGGGCAGGAGCCACTCTTCGGGCAAGCTCCTGTTCGCCTGCCGCATCATCCCTTATCGCGGCTCCTGGCTCGATTTCGAGTTCGATGCCAAGGATATCGTCCATGCCCGCATCGACCGGCGCCGCAAGCTGCCCGTGACGACCCTGCTCTATGCGCTCGGGCTGGATCAGGAAGGCATCATGAATGCCTATTACGACACGGTGGATTTCAAGCTGAAGAAGAAGTCCGACCCGCGCGCGGGCTGGATCACCAGATTCTTTCCCGAGCGTGTCGCCGGCACCCGGCCGAGTGCCGATATCGTCGATGCCCATACCGGCGAGGTGATTGCCGAGGCGGGCAAGAAGATCACTCCGCGCGCGGCCAGGAAGCTCGCCGCCGAGGGGGGCACGACCGAGATCCTGGTGCCCTTCGAGGCGATCGTCGGCCGCTTTGCCGCCCGCGACATCATCAACGAGGAGACCGGCGCCATCTATGTGGAGGCCGGCGACGAGCTTACCTGGGAGCTCGACAAGGACGGCGAGACCGTCATCGGCGGCACCCTCAAGGAACTGCTGGATGCGGGCATCACCGAGATCCCGGTGCTCGACATCGATAACGTGAATATCGGCCCCTATATCCGCAACACCATGGCGCTGGACAAGAACATGAACCGCGAAACCGCGCTCATGGACATCTACCGCGTCATGCGCCCGGGCGAGCCGCCCACGGTGGATACCGCAAGCGCCCTGTTCGACACCCTGTTCTTCGACCCCGAGCGCTACGATCTCTCCGCCGTCGGCCGGGTCAAGATGAACATGCGCCTCGATCTCGACAAGCCCGACACCCAGCGGGTGCTCGACAAGGAAGACATCATCGCCTGCGTCAAGGCGCTGGTGGAGCTGCGCGACGGCAAGGGCGAGGTGGACGATATCGACCACCTGGGCAACCGCCGCGTGCGCAGCGTGGGCGAGCTGATGGAGAATCAGTACCGCGTCGGCCTGTTGCGCATGGAGCGCGCGATCAAGGAGCGCATGTCGGGTGTCGAGATCGACACGGTCATGCCCCAGGACCTGATCAATGCCAAGCCGGCGGCGGCGGCGGTGCGAGAGTTCTTCGGCTCCTCGCAGCTGAGCCAGTTCATGGACCAGACCAACCCGCTCAGCGAAGTCACCCACAAGCGCCGCCTCAGCGCGCTGGGGCCGGGCGGGCTCACCCGCGAGCGCGCCGGCTTCGAGGTGCGCGACGTGCACCCGACCCATTACGGGCGCATGTGCCCGATCGAGACGCCCGAAGGCCCGAATATCGGCCTGATCAACAGCCTCGCCACCTTCGCCCGGGTCAACAAGTACGGCTTCATCGAGACCCCCTACCGCAAGGTCGAGAACGCCCAGGTGACCGACGAGGTGGAGTACATGTCGGCCACCGAGGAGCAGCGCCACATCATCGCCCAGGCCAATGCCCGGCTGGACGAAGAGGGGCGCTTCGAAAACGAACTGGTCTCGACCCGCAAGGCCGGCGAATACACGCTCAGTCCGCGCGAGAGCGTGGACCTGATCGACGTCAGCCCCAAGCAGTTGGTCTCGGTTGCCGCCTCGCTCATCCCCTTCCTGGAAAACGATGACGCCAACCGCGCCCTGATGGGCTCGAACATGCAGCGCCAGGCGGTGCCGCTGCTGCAGGCCGAGGCGCCCTTCGTGGGCACCGGCATCGAGTCGATCGTGGCCCGCGACTCGGGGGCGGCGATCCTGGCCAGCCGTGGCGGCGTCATCGACCAGGTGGATGCCACCCGCATCGTGGTACGGGTCACCGAGGATCTCGAGCCCGGCGATCCGGGGGTGGACATCTACCGCCTGCGCAAGTTCCAGCGCTCGAACCAGAACACCTGCATCAACCAGCGCCCGCTGGTCAAGGTGGGCCAGAGGGTGGAGAAGGGCGAGGTCATCGCCGACGGCCCCTCCACCGATCTTGGCGAACTGGCCCTGGGCAAGAACGTGCTCGTGGCCTTCATGCCGTGGAACGGCTACAACTACGAGGACTCGATCCTGATCAGCGAGCGCATCGCCCGCGACGACGTGTTCACCTCGATCCATATCGAGGAGTTCGAAGTGGCCGCGCGCGACACCAAGCTCGGCCCCGAGGAGATCACCCGCGACATCCCCAATGTGGGCGAGGAGGCGCTGCGCAATCTCGACGAATCCGGCATCGTCTATATCGGCGCCCATGTGGAGCCGGGCGATATCCTGGTGGGCAAGATCACCCCCAAGGGCGAGAGCCCGATGACCCCGGAAGAGAAGCTGCTGCGCGCCATTTTCGGCGAAAAGGCCTCCGACGTGCGCGACACCAGCTTGCGCGTCAAGCCCGGCGATTTCGGCACCGTGGTCGAGGTGCGGGTGTTCAACCGTCACGGCATCGAAAAGGACGACCGCGCGCTGCAGATCGAGCGCGAGGAGATCGAACAGCTGGCGCGCGACCGCGACGACGAGCTGGCGATCCTCGAGCGCAACATCTACGCCCGCCTCAAGTCCATGCTGCTGGGCAAGGTGGCGGTCAAGGGGCCGCGCGGCGTGAAGGCGAAATCGGAGATCACCGAGGAGCTCCTGGCCGGCCTGTCGAAGGGCCAGTGGTGGCAGCTGGCGCTCGAGGACGAGACCGACGCAAGCCATGTCGAGGCCCTGCAGGCTCAGTTCGAAGCCCAGAAGAAGGCGCTCGACCACCGCTTCGAGGACAAGGTGGAGAAGGTGCGCCGGGGCGACGACCTGCCGCCGGGGGTGATGAAGATGGTCAAGGTCTTCATCGCCGTCAAGCGCAAGCTGCAGCCGGGCGACAAGATGGCCGGCCGCCACGGCAACAAGGGCGTGATTTCCAAGGTCGTGCCGATCGAGGACATGCCCTTCCTCGAAGACGGTACGCCGGTGGATTTCTGCCTCAACCCGCTGGGCGTGCCCAGCCGGATGAATGTGGGCCAGATCCTCGAAACCCACATGGGATGGGCCGCGCGCGGCCTGGGGCTGAAGATCGACGAGGCGCTGGAGGAATACCGGCGCAAGGGCGACCTGACCCCGGTGAAGGAAGCCATGCACTACGCCTATGGCGACGAGGCCTGGGAAGAGGGCATCGGCGCCATGGACGACGATGCCCTGGTCGAGGCGGCAGAGAACGTCACCCGCGGCGTGCCCATCGCCACCCCGGTCTTTGACGGCGCCAAGGAAGAGGACGTGAACGACGCGCTGCGGCGCGCGGGCTTCGACGCGTCCGGCCAGTCGGTGCTCTATGACGGGCGCACCGGCGAGCGCTTCGCCCGCCCCGTCACCGTGGGCATGAAATACCTGCTGAAGCTGCACCACCTGGTGGACGACAAGATCCACGCCCGCTCCACCGGTCCCTACTCGCTGGTCACCCAGCAGCCTCTGGGCGGCAAGGCCCAGTTCGGCGGCCAGCGCTTCGGCGAGATGGAAGTCTGGGCGCTCGAAGCCTATGGCGCCGCCTACACGCTGCAGGAGATGCTGACCGTGAAATCCGACGACGTAGCCGGCCGCACCAAGGTCTACGAGAGCATCGTCAAGGGCGAGGACAGCTTCGAGGCGGGCGTGCCGGAAAGCTTCAACGTGCTGGTCAAGGAAGTGCGCGGCCTCGGCCTGAACATGGAACTCCTGGATACGGAGGGCGAGGAATAGCCCCGAATTTTCTGCGAAAATTCGCTCCCCCCCCTGTCCCAGACGAGGAACCCGAGATGAACAAAGAACTGTCCACCAACCCGTTCAACCCGCTGGCCCCGCAGAAGGTCTTTGACGAGATCCGCGTGAGCCTGGCCAGCCCCGAGCGGATCCTGTCCTGGTCCTATGGCGAGATCAAGAAGCCCGAGACCATCAATTACCGCACCTTCAAGCCCGAGCGCGATGGCCTGTTCTGCGCCCGCATCTTCGGCCCGGTGAAGGATTACGAATGCCTCTGCGGCAAGTACAAGCGGATGAAGTATCGCGGCGTCGTCTGCGAGAAATGCGGTGTCGAGGTGACGCTTCAGAAGGTGCGCCGCGAGCGCATGGGCCATATCGAGCTTGCCGCGCCGGTGGCGCATATCTGGTTCCTGAAGTCGCTGCCCAGCCGCATCGGGCTGATGCTCGACATGACCCTGCGCGATCTCGAGCGCATTCTCTACTTCGAGAATTACGTGGTGATCGAGCCCGGCCTGACCGACCTCAATTACGGCCAGCTTCTGAGCGAAGAAGAATACATGGACGCCCAGGACCTCTACGGCATGGACGCCTTCACCGCCAATATCGGCGCCGAGGCGATCCGCGAGATGCTGGCGGCCATTGATCTGGAGGCCGAGGCCGAGCAGCTGCGCGCCGATCTGGCCGTGGCCACCGGCGAACTCAAGCCCAAGAAGATCATCAAGCGCCTCAAGATCGTCGAGAGCTTCATCGAATCCGGCAACCGCCCCGAATGGATGATCATGACCGTGATCCCGGTGATCCCGCCCGAGCTTCGCCCGCTGGTGCCGCTCGATGGCGGCCGCTTCGCCACCTCGGATCTCAACGACCTCTACCGCCGCGTCATCAACCGCAACAACCGCCTCAAGCGGCTGATCGAACTCAGGGCGCCCGACATCATCGTGCGCAACGAAAAGCGCATGCTGCAGGAATCGGTCGATGCGCTGTTTGACAACGGCCGGCGCGGCCGCGTCATCACCGGCGCCAACAAGCGGCCGCTGAAGTCGCTTTCCGACATGCTCAAGGGCAAGCAGGGCCGCTTCCGCCAGAACCTGCTCGGCAAGCGGGTCGATTTCTCGGGCCGTTCGGTGATCGTGACCGGGCCGGAACTGAAGCTGCACCAGTGCGGCCTGCCCAAGAAGATGGCGCTGGAACTGTTCAAGCCCTTCATCTACTCGCGGCTCGAGGCCAAGGGCCTCTCCTCCACCGTCAAGCAGGCCAAGAAGCTGGTCGAGAAGGAGCGCCCCGAGGTCTGGGACATCCTCGAAGAGGTGATCCGCGAGCACCCGGTGCTGCTGAACCGCGCGCCGACGCTGCACCGGCTGGGCATCCAGGCCTTCGAGCCGGTGCTCATCGAGGGCAAGGCGATCCAGCTTCACCCGCTGGTCTGTTCGGCTTTCAACGCCGATTTCGACGGCGACCAGATGGCCGTGCACGTCCCGCTCTCGCTGGAGGCCCAGCTCGAGGCCCGCGTGCTGATGATGTCCACCAACAACGTGCTGAGCCCCGCCAACGGCGCGCCGATCATCGTGCCTTCTCAGGACATGATCCTCGGTCTCTACTACGTCACCATGGAGCGCAAGGGGCTCAAGGGCGAGGGCATGGCTTTCGCCGATGTCGAGGAGGTGCAGCAGGCGCTGGACGAGGGCGTGGTGCACCTGCATTCGCGCATTACCGCCCGTCTCAGGCAGATCGACGAGGAGGGCAACGAGGTCATGCAGCGCTTCGAGACCACCCCGGGGCGGATCCTGCTCGGCCAGCTTCTGCCGCTCAATGCCAAGGCGCCGTTCTCGCTGGTCAACCGGCTGCTGCGCAAGAAGGAAGTGCAGCAGGTGATCGACACGGTGTATCGCTATTGCGGCCAGAAGGAGAGCGTCATCTTCTGCGACCAGATCATGTCCATGGGCTTCCGCGAGGCTTTCAGGGCCGGGATTTCCTTCGGCAAGGACGACATGGTGATTCCCGAGAGCAAGTGGAAGATCGTCGATTCCGTGCGCGAGCAGGTCAAGGAATTCGAACAGCAATACATGGACGGCCTGATCACCCTGGGCGAGAAATACAACAAGGTGGTCGATGCCTGGTCGAAATGCTCCGACCAGGTGGCCGATGCGATGATGCAGGAGATGTCGGCGGTACGCGTGGACGATACCGGCGCCGAGATGGAGCCCAATTCGGTCTACATGATGAGCCATTCGGGTGCGCGGGGCTCCCCGGCGCAGATGAAGCAGCTCGGCGGCATGCGCGGCCTGATGGCCAAGCCCTCCGGCGAGATCATCGAAACCCCGATCATCTCGAACTTCAAGGAAGGCCTGACCGTGCTCGAGTATTTCAACTCGACCCACGGCGCGCGCAAGGGCCTTGCCGATACCGCGCTCAAGACCGCCAATTCCGGCTACCTGACCCGCCGCCTCGTGGACGTGGCGCAGGACTGCATCGTGCGCGAGCAGGATTGCGGCACCGACAAGTCGATCACTGCCAAGGCGGCGGTGAATGACGGTGAGGTGGTCGCTTCGCTCTCCGAGCGCATCCTCGGCCGGGTCGCGGCCGAAGACGTGGTGGATCCGGGCACGGGCGAAATCCTGGCCGCGGCCGGGGAACTGGTGGACGAACGCATGGCCGATGCGATCGAGGCGGCCGGCATCGCCTCCATGCGCATCCGCAGCCCGCTGACCTGCGAATCCGAAGAAGGCGTCTGCGCCATGTGCTACGGGCGCGACCTGGCGCGCGGCACCATGGTCAATGTCGGCGAGGCGGTGGGCATCATCGCCGCCCAGTCGATCGGCGAGCCGGGCACCCAGCTGACCATGCGCACCTTCCATATCGGCGGTATCGCCCAGGGCGCCCAGCAGAGCTTCCAGGAAGCGAGCCATGACGGCACGGTTTCCTTCCGCAATGCCAGCGTGCTGGAAAACGCCGCCGGCGAACGGGTGGTCATGGGTCGCAACATGCAGGTCGCCGTGATCGACGAGAACGGCGTCGAGCGGGCGGTGTACAAGCCGGGCTACGGCGCCAAGCTGCATGTGGGCGATGGCGATACGGTGAAGCGGGGCGACAAGCTCTTCGAGTGGGATCCCTACACGCTGCCGATCATCGCCGAGAAGGGGGGCAGGATCAAGTTCGTCGATCTGATCAGCGGCATCTCGGTGCGCGAAGAGACCGACGACGCCACCGGCATGACCCAGAAGATCGTCGCCGACTGGCGCACCGCCGCCAAGGGCAGCGATCTGAAGCCGGAAATCTTCGTGATCGGCGAAGACGGCGAGCCGGTGCGCAACGATGCCGGCAATCCGGTGATCTACACCATGTCGGTGGACGCGATCCTCTCGGTCGAGGACGGCCAGGAGGTGCGCCCCGGCGACGTGGTGGCGCGGATACCGCGCGAGGGCGCCAAGACCAAGGACATCACCGGCGGTCTGCCGCGGGTGGCGGAGCTCTTCGAGGCGCGCCGGCCCAAGGACCATGCCATCATCGCCGAGATCGACGGCTATGTGCGCTACGGCAAGGACTACAAGAACAAGCGCCGCATCGCCATCGAGCCCGTGGACGAGACCCAGGAAAAGGTCGAGTACATGGTGCCCAAGGGCAAGCACATCCCGGTGCAGGAAGGCGACTTCGTGCAGAAGGGCGACTACATCATGGACGGCAACCCGGCGCCGCACGACATCCTGTCGGTGCTCGGGGTCGAGGCGCTGGCCGATTACATGATCGACGAGGTGCAGGACGTCTACCGCCTGCAGGGCGTGAAGATCAACGACAAGCATATCGAAGTGATCGTGCGCCAGATGCTGCAGAAATGGGAGATCCTCGACAGCGGCGAAACCACCCTGCTCAAGGGCGAACATGTGGACAAGGCCGAGTTCGACGCCGCCAACGAAAAGGCGATCGCCAAGGGCCTGCGCCCGGCCACCGGCGAGCCGATCCTGCTCGGGATCACCAAGGCCAGCCTGCAGACCCGCTCCTTCATCTCCGCGGCTTCGTTCCAGGAGACCACCCGGGTGCTCACCGAAGCCGCCGTGCAGGGCAAGCGCGACAGGCTGGTGGGGCTGAAGGAAAACGTCATCGTCGGCCGCCTGATCCCGGCCGGCACCGGCGGGGCGACCCAGAAAATCCGCCACATCGCCGCCCAGCGCGACCAGAAGGTGATCGAGGAAGCCCGTCGGGAAGCCGAAGCCGCCGCCGCTCTGGCTGCGCCCGAAAGCGACGATAGCGGTGTTTTCTCCGAGCCTGTGGACGTGGAGGAGGAGGCCGACAGCGGTCTCGTGGACCTGCCGGAAACCGGCGGCGACGAACAGCCCTGATCCGGGGCCGCCACCTGACACCGAAAGCCCCGCCCCGGCGGGGCTTTCGCATTTCCGATTTTTCTGCGAAAAATCGTTTCCGCGCCCGGAGGCCCCGCAGGGGAGAGGTGGGGCGGAGCGGCCGGGAGGGCTTTTGCGGGAAGTTTCCGCTTCGGGGCCGCATCGCGGCAAGCATGAGCGCGGGCAGGATCGGGATGGAGCGTGGGAGGATGGCGAAGAGGCGCATGTGGCCGGGCCGGGTGGCGGCCTGTCTTCTGGCACTCGTGTTTCCGGGCCTGCTTCTGGCCGGCGGGCAGGCGCCGGATTATTCCGATCCGCGTGCCTGGGCCGCCCTGCCGGACCGGCGCAATGCCTCGATGTCGGTGCCGGATCCGGCGCTGACAGACCGCCAGGGCGAAGCCGCCGCCGATGTCTTTTATATCTATCCCACGATCTTTGCCGGCCTCTGGTCGCTCAACGCTTCCGTGGACGATCCCGGCTACCGGCGCGACGTGGCGACCTATCTGCTGACCTCGCAGGCCAGCAGCCTGAACAATGTCGGCCGCATCTACGCGCCCTATTACCGCCAGGCCAGCCTCTGGGCCTATCTGCGCTCGCAATCGGTGCAGCGGCGGGTCTTTGACACCGCCTATGCGGATGTGAGGGCGGCATTCCTCCATTATCTCGACCATTTCAACCGGGGCCGGCCGCTGATCGTCCTGTCCCACAGCCAGGGTACGCAGATGGCGGTGCGACTGCTTGGAGAGCTCTACCGCGCGCGCCGGCTGGAGCGCATCCTGGTGGTGGCCTATCTGGTCGGCGAGCGGATCGGGGGGGCGCAGATCCCGGGCCTCGCCCCCTGCCGGAGCGCGACGCAGACCGGGTGCTTCGTCACCTGGGCGACGGTGGCGCGGGGGGCGGAGCCTCAGCTGCTGACCGGCGAGGCCCGGGGCCGGCCGGTCTGCGTCAACCCGCTCAGCTGGCGCATGGACGAGGCCTTTGTGCCCGCGCGCCGGCATCTGGGCGGGGTGCCGGACAGTTTCGACCGGATCGAGCCGGCCCTTGTGGGGGCGCGCTGCCGGGACGGCCTGCTGGAGATCGTGCCGGCGCCCCCGGGCTATGGTCACGAGGGGGGCGATTATCACGAATCCGACATCAATCTTTTCTACATGGATATCCGACGCAATGCCGAAATGCGGTTGCGCAGCTTTGGCGGGGGCGGTGAATGAGGCGCGCTGGTGCGGGAGATTTCATGCCTCCGGCGGGGATATTTGGGGAAGTGTGAAGACGGGTGGCTGGTGCCCGGGGCTGCGGTCTGTTACTGCCGTGTCGGGAGAGCGCGAATGGTCCTTTCTGACAACATGCGCGGCGCCGGGCTGATGATGGTGTCCATGGCCGCCTTTACCCTGAACGACACGGCGATGAAGACGCTTTCGGGCGAGGTGCCGCTTTTTCAGGCCATATTCCTGCGCGGGGTGCTCACCAGCATGTGGCTGGCGCTTCTGGGCCGGGTCACGGGCGGGCTGAAATTCCGCCTGCCGCGGCGCGACTGGGGGGCGATCGGGCTCAGGACCTTTTGCGAGGGGGCGGCGACATTCCTGTTTCTGACCGCGTTGTTTCACGCGCCGATCGCCGATGTCACCGCGATCCTGCAGAGTCTGCCGCTGACGGTGGCGCTGGGCGCGGCGCTGTTTCTGGGCGAGCCGCTGGGCTGGCGGCGGCTGGTGGCGATCCTGATCGGTCTTGTCGGCGTGCTGACCATCGTGCGCCCCGGTGCGGAAGGCTTCAGCGTCTGGTCGCTATATGCGCTGGCCGCCGTTGGCTTCGTCACCATCCGCGACCTGTCGGTGCGCCGCCTGTCGGCGGCCGTGCCGAGTCTGACCGTGGCGCTGGCCGGCGCGGTTTCGATCACGCTGGCGGCGGGGCTGGCTTCGCTCTGGCAGGGCTGGGTGACGCCGGGGGTGGGG
>JALWJU010000417.1 GCA_026997055.1 Paracoccaceae bacterium
GCCATTTCCACCACCCTGAGACCGGCGAGCGGGCCTTCGGGATCTGCCGCCGGCTCAGACATCGAGGCTCCGCGCGATCAGTTCCTTCATGATCTCGTTGGTGCCGCCATAGATGCGCTGGACCCGTGCATCGGCATAGGCGCGCGAGATCGGGTATTCGGCCATGTAGCCGTAGCCGCCGAAAAGCTGCAGGCATTCGTCCACCACCTTGCCCTGGGCCTCGGAGCCGTAGAGCTTGGCCATGGAGGCGGTGGCGGCATCGAGGGTGCCGTCGATCAGCCGGCCGATGGACTGGGTGACAAAGGCGCGCAGGACCTCGGTGCGGGTCTTGCATTCGGCGAGCTTGAAGCGGGTGTTCTGAAAGTCCATGATCCGCTGGCCGAAGGCCCTGCGCTCCCGGACGTATCGAACCGTCTCGGCGAGGGCGAAATCCATCGCCCCCAGCGCCTGGATGGCGATCAGCAGCCGCTCCCAGGGAAGCTGCTTCATCAGCTGGTAGAAGCCCTGCCCCTCCTCTTCTCCCAAGAGGTTGGTCAGCGGCACCTTCACGTCTTCGTAAAAGAGCTCGGCGGTGTCGTTGCCCTTCATGCCCAGCTTTTTCAGCGGTTTGCCGCGGCTGAAGCCCTCTGCCTCCCCCGGCTCGACGACGATCAGGGAGATCCCCCTGGTGCCGGCCTCGGGGTCGGTCCGGGCGACGGTGATGACCAGATCGGCCGAGCCGCCATTGGTGATGAAGATCTTGGAGCCGTTGAGCCGGTAGAGATTGCCCTCGCGCGCGGCACTGGTGCGGATCGCCTTGAGGTCGGAGCCGGTGGAAGGCTCGGTCATCGCCAGCGCGCCGATGGTCTCGCCGGAGACCAGGCCGGGCAGCCAGCGGGCCTTCTGCGCCTCGGTGCCATAGGCGGCGATGTAGTGGATCACGATCGACTGGATGCCCATGCCCCAGTTCACATCTCCCAGCCGGGCCTGCTCGTAGAGCGCGATGGCGTCAAAGCCGATATCGCCGCCGGCGCCGCCATGTTCCTCGGCCACCGCGCCGCCCAGGATGCCCGCCGCGCCGGCCTTGTGCCAGAAGTCCCGGCCCACCACGCCGGCCTCCACCCAGGCGTCGATATTCGGCGCCATTTCCTCGGCGAAGAAGCGGCGGACCATCTCGGCAAACATGCCGTGCTCTTCGCTGGCCCAGGGCGGAGAATCGGATAACAGGGACATGCAAGACCTCGCTGGTTGACCGGATGCGCCGATATTAGCACCCCGCCGCTCGTTCGGCGCAATGACGTGGCGTAAGCCGCCGGGATCCGGGCTCACAGCTTCCCGGCGATGTTCAGCAGGGCGTCCACCATGGCGATGGCGCTGCGTGCCGGGCCGACCGGGCTTTCGGTGGCGATCACCGTATCGCGCGGATTGACCCGGAAGTTGCGCGCGGCGAACAGCCCGTCGGCGCTGGTCAGGTCGAAGGTGAAGATCACCTGCCGCTTTTCAGGACCATGGGCGCGGGGCGGCGAGGTGGCCCCCTCGGGATATTCGCGCAGGATCAGCACGCCCTTGAGGTTGGCCCGCGCATCCTGCAGCCCGCCGACCATCGACAGCGCCTCGAGCGCGGTGATGCGCTCGCGGTCGAAGGGGACGATCTGCTCCCGGCCGGTGGCGCCAAAGGCGACGAAATAGCGCTCGTCTTCTTCGATGATCACCCGGTCGCCGCCGCGCATGGCGATGTCGCGGCGGGCATTGGAAAAGAGTTCATCGGCGCGGATCTCGTAGCTGCGTCCGTCGCGCACCAGGCGTATCAGCGGATTCTTCAGCGTGGGGGAGATCCCGCCGGCCTTGGCGATCAGGCTGAGCAGGGTTACCCGGCGGTCCTGCAGGGCGATGCTGCCGGGCTGCGCCACGCCGCTTACCATGTCCACGGTATTGGCCTGACCCGGCGCCACCTGCAACTGCACCTGGGCCGATTGCGAGATCGTGCTCAGGGCGTCCTGCACTTCGAGGCGCGCCTGGGAGGGGGTCATGCCGCTGAGATGCACCTCGCCCACATAGGGCACGAAGATCGTCCCGGCCGGCGATACCTCGAGATTGGGCAGGTTGGTGGTCGGCTGGCCGGGGGCGGTCAGAAGCGAAGTGTCTTGGCTGTCCCAGACCACGAGGCTGACGCGGTCGCCGGGCTTGATACGTGCCGAGCCGGGTCCGCCGCCGCCGGACAGCCAGCGATAGGCGCCGGACCAGCCGGTGACCGGCCATTTGGCGATTTCGGGCAGAGAAGCGCGGGTGACGGCGACGACCGAAAATGCCGTCTGGTCGCTTTCGGCCTCGCGCAGGATTTCCCGGTCGATGGCGGCACCGCGCGGCAGGGAGCAGGCCCCCAGTGCCAGGAATGCGATCACCAGAATCCTTGCGCTGCCCATATCCCCAGAAATCCCCCCGAAAATTCCCTCGAAAAGCCCTTCAAAACGGTCTGCCGCTTCTATGTTTCATAAAAGGCTGGTGCTGCTATACAGCGCATACTGATCCGCTTCACCGGGAAAGGCAAGATGGTGCTTTCGCATATATGCCCGAAACTGCTGGTTCTCGGGGCCGGGGGGAAGGTCGGGCGGATGCTGTCGCGGTATTGGCGGCACTGCCCGCCGGAGGGATTCGACCCGATATTCCAGACTTCCGGCGCCCGCTTCTCCGCAGCCGCGCCGCTGCCTGCCGGCCATGTGCGCTGGCAGCCGGGGGATGACCTCGCGCCGTTTTCCGGGGTGCGGGCGCTCTTGGTGCTGTGGGGGGTGACGGCGGGCAGCGAGCGGGAGATGCGCCACAATACCGATCTCGCCCTCGCGGCGCTCGACATGGCGGCGGCGCTCGGGGCGGAGCGGGTGCTGCTGGCCTCTTCGGCGGCGGTCTATACCGGCACGAAGGCGGAGCGGCACCGGGAGGATGATACACTGGCCCCGCCGCCCGGCGCCTACGGGCAGGCCAAGCTGGAAATGGAGCGCGCCGCCCGGCAATGGGTGCGGGCGCGCAGCCGCCCGCGGCTTTCGCTCCTGCGCATGGCCAATGTGGTCGGGGCCGACAGCCTGTTCGCCAGCCTTGATCGCGGGAGCGAGGTGCGGCTTGACCGCTTCGCCTCCGGCGCCGGGCCGCAGCGCAGCTACCTGGCCATCGAGGACCTCGCCCGGGCCGCGGAGGCGCTGGCGACCTGCGCGGGCGAAGCCCTGCCCGACG
>JALWJU010000418.1 GCA_026997055.1 Paracoccaceae bacterium
TCCTGACCCTAGAGGCTGGACAGATCCGGAAGCTCTCCGAGATCGGGCAATCCACCGGGGGCGGACTCCCCCATCGTCCCGAGATCGGGAAGCTCGCCCGGTGTGCCGCCGTCGTCCAGGGGCGGCAGATCCGTGCCGGCCTGGCCTGGCGTGTCCGGACCTGCCGGCTCTGCCGGATCGGGCATGTCCGGCGCGCCAGTGCCATCTCCAGGCCCGCCCCGGGCTGACAGATCCGGCAGATCCGGCAGATCCGGCAGGTCCGGCGGCATCCCGGGCAGATCGGCCGGTCCGCCCGCCGCCGCGCCAGAGGCAGGCTCCGCAGCCGGGTCCGGCAGGCCGTCCGGCTGCGCTCCTTCCGCACCGATTTCCGGCAGGCCAAAGGCCGCTTCCTGTGTGTCCGCCTCTTCCTGCGCATCCGGAACCGTCAGGCGAATGGCCCGGAATCCTTCCGCCTGGCCCAGCCGTCCGGTGGCAACCGCCACGCCGTTCAGATCCTCCAGCACTACCGAGCCGATCACCTCCAGAGGCAGCCGGATCAGCGCGCCCGGGCGCAGGGCGGCCACTTCGCGCAACAGCATCTGCCTGCGCGCGAGGATCGCCTCCACCTCTGCCGGCGCCTCCCGCACGATATCGACGAAACGCTCCTGCCAGGCTGCCCCGCTCAGGGTCCGCTCTCCCCCGGCGGCGGGCGGCGGCATGAGCAGGAGCACCTGCCCCTGCCTGGCGCCATCGCCATATTCGGCCTTCAGGCTGAAGAGGTCATAGGGGATGTCGGGCAGTGTCATTTCCACCGCACGCGCATCGGCGAGCCGGTAAAGCTGGCGAAAGCCGGCCAGGGCCGGCGCCGCCTCCAGCTCGCCCTCGGCGGCCAGTTCGTGAAACAGGCCCAGCAGGCGATTGACGAAACTCTCCACCAGCAGGGAGTCGGTGCGTGTGGGCACCCGCTCCGGCGGCGGGCCGGGCACCACGCGGCCGGTCGTCTGTATCTCGATCAGCGCCGCCAGGCTCGCCGCATCGATGATTGCCAGGCCGAAGCGCTCGTCCGGCCCTTCAAGCAGCAGGTATAGCGTGCTCTCGGGCCGGCCCTCCAGGACTTTCGCGATCGTCGTGCGCTCTCTGGTCGGAGGGCTGGCGGTGGCCACCAGGCCCATCTCCTCTTCTGCCGCCTGGGCGAAGGCGAGTTTCAGCGCCCGCGGCAGATCGAAGCGCGGGATCTCCGGCGCGGGGCGTCCTGCCCCGGCCTTGCGCCGCATCACGCTTGCATTCGCACTGCCATCCGCCATCCGGTCCTCTCCGCCTCAGCCATTGCCGCGCGCAAACAGCATGGCGCAGGAAGGTTAACAATCCGTTGAACCGGCCAGCCCTCAGGCGAGGTTTTCCCGCAGCGGGTGGCGTACCCGGAAGGCGGCCCCGCCCTGGCCCGGCAGATATTCCACCGAACCGCCGAGGCGCTCCATGATCTCGCGGCAGATCGCCAGCCCCAGCCCGGCGCTGCCGGCGGCGGCCTGATCGGACAGGCGGGAGAATTTCTCGAAGATCATTTCCCGCGCTTCGGGGGCGATTCCGGGGCCATTGTCGATCAGGTCCACGAGCAGGCAGCCGGGGTGTTCGGAAATGCGAATTTCCAGTTTCGGGCCGGGAGAGTCGTTATACTTCACCGCATTGGCGATGAGGTTGATAAAGACCTGGGCAAGGCGCCCCGGGTCGGTGTGCAGCAGGCGGCCTTCGGAGGCGCGGTCACGGATTATCTCCACCCCGGCCTCTGCGATTACGGAAGCGGTAGAAGTCAGCGCCCGCTCCAGCACCTCGCTCAGGGGTACCGCGCGCATGTCCATGCTGACCTGGCCGTTTTCCAGCACCGAGAGGTCCAGCAGATCGTCGAGCAGACGGGTCAGGCGGATGGTCTCGTCCTGGATGACGGAGGCGTATTTCTGCCGCTCGTCGGGGGCCAGGTCGGCGCCCGCATCGGCGAGGATCTCGGAAAAGGCGCGGATCGAGGTCATCGGCGTGCGCAACTCGTGGCTGATCTGGCTCAGGAAAGCGTCCTTCTGCAGCGAAAGCTGGGTCAGCTTCTCGTTGGCCGCCTCGAGCTGGCGGGCGGTGCGGGCGAGCTCTGCCTGCTGGGCCTCGAGGCGAGCGGAATATTCGAGCACCTGCTGGGTCTCGTCTGCCACGGCCATCAGGTCATCGACCGACACCGCCGCCGCCCCGGTGATCTGCCCGATCATCGCATGCGCCGTGGCCGCGCCCACGGAGCCGGCCAGTTCGCGCTCCAGCGCTTCGATGAATTCTGCCGTGGGATCAGGTAGATAGCCCTGCTTGCCCTGGCGCGCCGCATGGGCCGAGAACAGCGCCTGCGCCTCGCTCGCCCCCATGATCCGCTGGGCGAGGATCAGCAGATCCTCCGCCCCGCCGGCCCCGCCGATCCAGCCCGGCGCCGGGCTGTTCTGCGCCAGAGCATGGACGAACTGCGCCGATTGCAGGCGCTCGAGCGGGGTCGGAAAGGACAGCAGCGAAGCCAGCAGAAAGGCCCCGGTATTGGCCACCATCGACCAGAACAGCGCGTGCACCACCGGGTCGAGCCCGGTAATGCCGAACAGCGCCTGCGGGCGCAGCCAGCCAAGCCCCAGCGGACCCTGCTCCATCAGCGCCGCGCTCATCGGCCCGCCCTCGCCGAGGCTGGGCAGGTAGAGCGTGTAGGCCCAGACCGCAAAGCCCGCGAGCAGCCCCGCCGCTGCCCCGGTGCGCGTCGCCCCGCGCCAGAACAGCCCGCCCAGCAGCGCCGGCAGCACCTGGGCGACGCCGGTAAAGGAAATCAGCCCGATCGCCGCCAGCGCCGCGCCGCCGCCGGAAAAGCGGTAATAGCCGTAGCCCAGCAGAAGGATGGCGCCGATCGCCAGGCGCCGGGCCACCAGCACCAGCCGGCGCAGGTCGCCCGATTGCGAAGCGCCGGGCCGGTCGCGCCGGAGCCACAGCCAGAGCGGCAGGACGATATTGTTCGACACCATGGTGGAGAGCGCGATCGCGGCGACGATGACCATCGAGGTGGCCGAGGAAAACCCGCCGAGAAAGGAGAGCATCGCCAGCCCTTCGCGGTCGGCCGACAGCGGCAGGGTCAGCACGAACAGGTCCGGGTTCGCCCCTTCCGGCAGCCTGCCCAGCCCGACCACGGCGATGGGGATGACGAACAGGCTCATCAGCAAGAGATAGAGCGGAAAGGCCCAGGCGGCGGTGGCCAGCTGGCGTTCGTCCGCGTTTTCCACCACCAGTACCTGGAACATCCGCGGAAGCGTCAGGAAGGCCGCCGCCGACAGGAAGGTAAGCGACACCCAGCGCGCCGAATCCAGCTGCCAGGCGGCGATGGGGCTCGCTTCGATGGCGCGCGCGATCCCCGCCACCCCGCCGGCCACGCCCCAGGTGACGAAAATGCCCACCGCCAGCAGCGCCACCAGCTTCACCACCGCCTCCACGGCAATCGCGGTGACCACGCCCGAATGGCGCTCGTTCACGTCCAGGCTGCGGGTGCCGAACAGGATCGTGAAAAGCGCCAGCCCCGCCGCCACCCAGAAGGCGGTGGCATCGGGCCCCGGCGGGCGAAAGCCCTCGGGCCACTCTGCGGCAAAGACCGAGAACGACAGGGTAACCGATTGCAATTGCAGGGCGATATAGGGCGTGGTGCCGATTACCGCCAGCAGGGTGACGATGACTCCCAGCAGGTTCGACTTGCCATAGCGCGAGCTCAGCAGGTCAGCGATCGAAGTCACCCGCTGGGCGCGCCCCACATGCACCAGCTTGCGCAGCACCCACCACCAGCCGACCATGACCAGGGTCGGCCCGAGATAGATGGTGAGGTATTCGAGCCCCGAGCGCGCCGCATAGCCCACCGCGCCGTAAAAGGTCCAGGCGGTGCAGTAGATCGACAGGCTCAGCGTGTAGATCAGTGGGCTGCGCAGCCAGGCCGAGCGCCCCTGCCGGGCCCGCCGGTCGGCCCAGAAGGCCACGGCGAAGAGGGCCGCCACATAGGCGAGCGATACCAGCAGCAGAAGGTTGAAGCTGACCATTGTCTATTCGCTTTCGCCCGGCGGACTTCTGTCGGAGCCGCCGGAGCGGGCAGGGGGGCTGGAGCGGGCAGGGGGCTCGGAAGGGTCAGGTGGCGATCCCTGCACCCGGCGCGACAGGATCGCGGTGAGCAGGATCAGCAGCGCCCAGGAGGAAAACAGGTAGATGGCCCCGCCAAAACTCGATCCCGCCCGGCCCGAAGCCCCCAGTACCGGCACCATGAACAGAAGCCCCCCCAGTACCGGCACCAGCCGCAGCGCGTCGATCAGCCGGCGGCGGCGGTAGGATTGCCGGGCCAGGAACAACGGCTGGGCGGGGGGGCGCATGTCAGTCCTCCCCGGCGATATGGTTCACGGCCTTGCGCAGATCGGCGTTGGAGAAGGGCTTGGTCATGAAGCGGGTGGCGCCAAGCTCTTCGGCCAGGGCGCGGTCCTTTTCCTGGCCGCGCGCGGTCAGCATCAGCACCGGCAGGGCGGCCAGCGCGGCATCGGCGCGCAGTTCGCGCAGGATCTCGTAGCCCGAGCGCCCGGGCAGCATCACGTCGAGCACCAGCACGTCGGGCCCCACCCGGCGGATCTCGTCCATCGCGGTTTCGCCATTGGCATGGCTGGCCACGCTCCAGCCGTCGCGCGACAGGATGAAACCCATCGCCTCGACGATATTGGGCTCGTCCTCCACCAGGAGCACCTTCCTTCCCATGCGCGCCTCCCCGGGGTCTGCGCGGGCCTTCCTGCCCGCGCCCGGCGAGCTAAACACGAAGCGGGCCGGCCTGTCAAAGCGCAGGCGGGAGCGCAAGGGCGCTGCGGGGCGGTTTCATGCCTCCTCGGCGAGGATCGAAGCCTCGCGCCTTGCCGGACAGGCGGCGCGCGGGCAGATGCGGCAGCCCGGCCCCACCGCGAGCGCGGCCTCGTCGCTCGCCCCCGGATCGGCCTCCACCAGCATGGTGGCCTCGAAGACCGGCAGCCCGCCGAGCCCTTCTGGCCAGCGGCTGTCGGCAATGGCGGTGCCGATGAAGACCTGGCGCGGCTCGCCGGGCATTTCCAGACGCGCGCGGATCGGCCGGCCCGGCTGCGCCAGGGCCTGAAACAGCGGCCAGCGCGGGCAGGCGGCGCCGAAGCGGGGCACCGGGAAACCGGGCAGTTCGCGCCTCGTGGTCAGGGTGCCGGAGCCGTCGCAGATGACCAGGCCGCGCGTCGCCGGCCCGCCGGAACAGGCGGCCCGGCGCAGCACCCGCGACAGCCCCACCCGGGCGCGTTCGGCCAGGAGCAGGGAGTCGCCCGCGCATTCCTGCCACAGCGCCGCGAAGCGCGGCAGCGGCAGGCTTTCGGCATCTTCCCGGTAGCGGGAGAGCCATTCCCGGGCCAGTTCGCGGGCCGCGGCGCTGACCAGTTCGCTCTTCGCCCCGGCGACGATCGCCTCGACCCCGGCCCAGCCGCCCGGCTCCAGCGGTGCCAGGAAATAGCCGCGCGCTTCGAGAAAGGCGCCAAGCTCCTCCTGCGGCGAAAGATGCTCGCCCGCCTCCGCCCCGCCGCTTTCCAGGAAGCCGGCAAGGCCGCGTGCCGCCTCGGTGAGGCGCGCGGTGTCCTCGGCCACGTTGCGCAGGAAGCGGGCCTGCCACTCCGGATCGAGCCCGCCGCCTTCGGACAGGATCGACACCGCCGAGCGGATCGCGGTCACGGTGGAGAGCACCTCGTGCAGGCTGGCGGCCAGCTGCGGGTCGTGGCTGAGACGGTCCGACAGGGTGGCGGTGAGGCGCTCGAGCGCGCGGATGCGCTGGTGCTGGGCGGCGACGAGCGCGGCCCATCCGGGGAAGCGCCCGGCCAGTTCTCCCACCCGTTCGAGCTCGGCCTTCGCCTCGGGCTGGCGTGCGGCGGCTGCGGCCAGCAGCCCGAGGCGGGCAGCGTCGGCGGCTCCGGAGAGCTCTCCCGGCTCGACCCCGAGCGCGCGGGCGATATCGAGCAGCAGCTTGCCGGCGATCGGGCGCCGGTTGTGCTCGATCAGGTTGAGATAGGCGGGCGAGATCCCGACCTCGCGGGCCAGGTCGGCCTGGCGGCGCCCCTGTCCGAGGCGGCGCTCGCGGATGCGGGTGCCGGTCAGGCTGCCGGCCGCGTGCCGGGTTTCCATGGCGATTTTCGCCCTTTCCGCTTGTCTTTCGCCCCGGGGTGTAAAAGAGTTTACAAAAATCCCGGCGTTCATGTTCACACATTTACACAAAAAATGAATGTTTCAAAGCAATTGTTGCCTGATTTTCAATCGCTCGCCCATAATGTCGCAGCCCTGTAAAGCGGGCGGATGCGCGGGGAGGAGGCCCGGCGCAGTACATCACCTACGGGAGGAAAGCATGACTTCATCCAAATTCACCCGGCGCGGCCTGCTGAAGACCGGCGCTGCCGCGGGCGTGACCCTGGCAACCCCGCAATTGCTCCTGGCCGGCAGCCATGCGGGCTTTACCAATGCCCCCACCGGCTCCACCGTCACCCTCGGCTTCAACGTGCCCCAGACCGGGCCCTATTCCGAAGAGGGTCTCGATGAGCTGCGCGCCCAGGAACTGGCGGTCGAGCACCTCAATGGCATCGGCGACGGCGGCATGCTCAATACCTTCTCCTCGAAGGCGCTCGACGGCACCGGCATCCTCGGCAAGAAGGTCGAGTTCGTCACCGGCGATACCCAGACCAAGTCCGACGCCGCGCGCGCCAGCGCCAAGTCGATGATCGAGAAGGACAAGGTGGTGATGATCAATGGCGGCTCCTCCTCGGGCGTGGCCATTGCCGTTCAGGGCCTGTGCCAGGAGGCGGGCATCATCTTCATGGCCGGCCTGACCCACTCCAACGACACCACCGGCAAGGACCGCAAGGCCAATGGCTTCCGCCATTTCTTCAACGCCTACATGTCCGGCGCCGCGCTCGCTCCGGTGCTGAAGAACGCCTACGGCACCGACCGGCGCGCCTATCACCTGACCGCCGACTACACCTGGGGCTGGACCCAGGAAGAGTCGCTCAAGGCCTCGACCGAGGCGATCGGCTGGGAGACCGTCAAGACCGTGCGCACCCCGGTGGGCGCCGGCGACTTCTCCTCCTATATCGCCCCGGTGCTGAACTCGGGCGCCGACGTGCTGATCCTCAACCATTACGGCGGCGACATGATCAACTCGCTGACCCAGGCGGTGCAGTTCGGCCTGCGCGACAAGGTGGTGAACGGCAAGAATTTCGAGATCGTGGTGCCGCTCTACTCGGAGCTGATGGCCGCCGGCGCCGGCGAGAACATCAAGGGCGTGTTCGGCTCGATGAACTGGAACTGGCAGCTGCCCGACGAGGGCACCAGGGCCTTCGTCAAGTCGTTCGGCGAGAAATATGGCCGTCCGCCGTCCAACTCCGCCCAGACCTGCTACGTGCAGACCCTGCTCTATGCCGATGCGGTGACCCGCGCGGGCTCCTTCAACCCCTGCGCGGTGGTCGAGGCGCTCGAAGGCTTCGAGTTCGACGGGCTGGGCAACGGCCCGACGCTCTACCGCGCCGAGGATCACCAGTGCTTCAAGGACGTGCTGGTGATGAAGGGCGCCGAAAACCCGACCAACCAGTACGACACGCTGGAAATCGTCGAGGTGACCCCGCGCGCCCAGGTCGAATATGCGCCGAATCACCCGATGTTCGGCGGCGACGAGGCCAGCTTGGGCAGCTGCAACGCGGGCGCCTGATCGCATCTTTCCGGGGCGGGCCGCTCCCGCCCCGGATCCTTCAAGAAAACGACCGCGCCGGAAAGGCCGCGGCTTGCAACGGGTGGGGGACATGGACGCCATTTTCCTGCAGATACTGAACGGGCTCGACAAGGGCTCCGCCTATGCGCTGATCGCGCTGGGGCTGACGCTGATCTTCGGCACGCTCGGCGTGGTGAACTTCGCCCACGGGGCGCTGTTCATGCTCGGCGCCTTCTGCGCGGTGACGCTGCAAAAGCTGTTCGGCCTCTCCTATACGGTGATCGACGAGACCCAGAAGGATTTCCTCGGCAATCCGCTGAAGGTCGAGGTCTCCTATCTCGAGGGCTGGTTCGGCCCCGAGATCGGCGGCGCGCTGGCCGACTGGTCGGTGCCGCTGTCGATCCTGCTGGCGATCCCGATCATGGTGGCGATCGGCTTCGTGATGGAGCGCGGGCTGATCAAGCATTTCTACAAGCGCCCGCACGCGGACCAGATCCTGGTGACCTTCGGGCTCGCGATCGTGCTGCAGGAGGTGGTCAAGTATTTCTTCGGCGCCAACCCGATCCAGACTCCGGCGCCGCAGGCCTTTCGCGGCGCGCTGGATTTCGGCGTGCTGGTGGGTTTCGAGCCCGGCGCGGTGATCTATCCCTTCTGGCGGCTGATATACTTCCTGTTCGCCGCGGTGCTGATCGGCGCGGTGTTCGCCTTCCTGCGCTTTACCACTTTCGGCATGGTGGTGCGCGCGGGGATGGCGGATCGCGAGACGGTCGGCCTGCTGGGCATCAATATCGACCGGCGCTTCACCATCATGTTCGGCATGGCCAGCGCCGTGGCCGGGCTTGCCGGCGTGATGTACACGCCGATCCTCAGCCCGCATTATCACATGGGCATGGACTTTCTGGTGATCAGCTTCGTGGTCGTGGTGGTGGGCGGCATGGGCAGCCTGCCCGGAGCGGTGGCGGCGGGCTTCCTGCTCGGCATCCTGCAGAGCTTCGCCTCGATGAACGAGATCAAGGCCGTGATCCCCGGCATCGACCAGGTGATCATCTACCTCGTGGCAATCGTGATCCTGCTCGTGCGCCCGCGCGGGCTGATGGGCAAGGCCGGCGTGATGGAGGAATAGAGACATGCTCGGACTGAACAAGCGCGACACCCGCTTCCTGATCATCGTCATCCTGCTGACGCTGTTCACCCCCTTCCTGCTGCAGCCCTTTCCCGAAGAGAGCGCGCTTGCGCAGTTCAACGGCGGCTACCCGGACCTCATGGCCAAGATCGCGATCTTCGGCATCTTCGCCATGGGCTTCAACATCCTCTTCGGCCTCACCGGCTATCTGAGCTTCGGCCACGCGGCCTTTCTCGGGGTCGGCTCCTATGCGGCGGTATGGATGTTCAAGCTTCTGACGATGAACGTGTTCCCGGCGATCATCGTGGCGGTTCTGGTGGCCGGGCTCTTCTCCGCGGTCATCGGCTACATCAGCCTGCGCCGGTCGGGGATCTACTTTTCGATCCTGACGCTGGCCATGGCCGAGATGTCCTACCGGCTGGCCTATTCGGTGCTGACCCCGATCACCAACGGCGAGACCGGGCTCCAGGTGCGCGACAGCGATCCGCGCATCCTCGACGGGGCAGACGCGGCGCAATATCCGAACCTGTTCGGGCTGGAACTGTCGCAATCCTGGAAGCTGGAACTGGCCAGCCATGTCTTCACCTTCAATGTCGGCTTCTATTTCTGCGCGGTGGTGGCGATCGTCATGTTCTACATTTCCCTGCGCATCGCCCGCTCGCCCTTCGGCCTGGTGCTCAAGGCGATCAAGTCGAACCAGACCCGGCTGAACTATACCGGCATGAATACCCGCCCCTACACGCTCGCGGCCTTTGTCATCTCGGGCATGTATGCCGGGCTTGCCGGCGGCCTGATGGCGGTGATGGACCCGCTGGCGGGCGCCGAGCGCATGGTCTGGACCGCCTCGGGAGAGGTGGTGATCATGACCATCCTGGGCGGGGCCGGCACGCTGCTGGGGCCGGTGCTCGGCGCGGGCGCGATCAAGTATCTGGAGAACATCTTCTCCAAGATCAATGAAAACGTCCTGCACGAGTGGTTCGCCTTCCTGCCCGACGGGATGGAGGATGCGGTGATCTGGCTCATCGCCCGTTTCACCGGCGAAGGCTGGCACCTGACGCTGGGCGTCATGTTCATGGCTGTCGTGATCTTCCTGCCCGGCGGGCTGGTCGAAGGCGGCGGGCGGATCGCCGCCTGGTTCCGGCGCAAGCCCGCTGCCGGCGCTGGCGCTGGCGGTGGCGATGGCGACGGCGATGGCGACCCGGAGCACCACCCGAAACCGACCCCCCGCATTGCCACTCTGGGAGACTGAACGAATGGCCATTCTCGAAGTCAAAGATGTCTCCAAGCGCTTCGGCGGCCTGCAGGCGCTCAGGGACGTGAACCTCTCGGTCGCCGAAAACACCGTGCACGCGATCATCGGCCCCAACGGCGCCGGCAAGTCCACCCTGCTCAACTGCCTCGTCGGCAAGCTCACGCCCGATACCGGATCGGTGCTGTTTCAGGGCCAGTCGGTGCTGGGCCGCAAGCCCCACGAGATCAACCAGATGGGCATATCGCGGGTGTTCCAGACCCCGGAGATCTTCGGCGACCTGAGCGTGCAGGAAAACATGCTGATCCCGGTCTTCGCCAAGCGCGACGGCGCCTTTCGCCTGCATCCCTTCGAAACCGTCGAGCATGAGCGCGAAGTGATCGACGAGGCCATGGCCGCGCTCGAGGAATTCGGCATGGCCGACAAGCGCCACATGCACGCGGCCAGCCTGAGCCGCGGCGACAAGCGCCGCCTGGAAATGGCCATGTGCCTCGTGCAGCGCCCGCGCCTGCTGCTGCTCGACGAGCCCACCGCCGGCATGGCCCGCGCCAATACCAACCGCACCATCGAGCTGTTGCGCGAGATCATGGAGCGGCGCGACATCACCATGGTGATCATCGAGCACGACATGCATGTGGTGTTTTCGCTCGCCGACCGGATCACGGTGCTGGCCCAGGGCATGCCGCTGGTCGAGGATACGCCGGAAAACATCAAGGGCCACCCGAAGGTGAAGGAAGCCTATCTGGGCGAAGCGGCGTGAAGGGGGACGAGGGAGCATGAGCGATAAAAGTCACAACGAACCCGCCTATTTCTCGGTCTGGGACATCCACGCCTATTACGGCGAGAGCTACATCGTCCAGGGGGTGAGCTTCAACGTGCACGAAGGCGAGATCCTCGCCCTTCTGGGGCGCAACGGGGCCGGCAAGACCTCGACCCTGCGCGCGCTCGCGCGCCTTGCCAGCCCCGAGCTCACCCATGGCGAAATCTGGCTCGACCACCAGCCGCTGCACGGGATGCAGGCCTTCGAGGCTGCGCAGGCGGGTATCGGGCTGGTGCCCGAGGACCGGCGCATCATCCAGGGGCTGACGGTGGAGGAAAACCTCCAGCTCGCCCAGATCGCCCCGCCGGTGGGCTGGTCGCTGGAGCGGATCTACGAGCTTTTCCCGCGCCTCAGGGAGCGCCGTCGGCAGGAGGGCACCACGCTCAGCGGCGGCGAGCAGCAGATGCTGGCCATTGCCCGGGCGCTGGCGCGCGACATCAAGGTGCTGCTGCTCGACGAGCCCTATGAGGGTCTTGCGCCGGTGATCGTGGACGAGATCGAAAAGACGCTCGACGTCATCAAGGAGCAGGGCATCACCACCATCCTGGTGGAGCAGAACGCCCTGCGCGCCCTGGAGCTGGCCGACCGCGCGGTGATCCTCGACACCGGCAACGTGGTCTTTGACGGTACCGCCCGGGAGGTGCTGGACAATGACGCGCTGCGCCACGAATATCTGGCCATCTGAGCCGGGGTCGCCATAAGGGGGATTCCGGAAGTTTGAAGAAGATTGATATCCGACAGACATCCGAGCCATATCCGAAAGAGAGCCAGGAAATGACCGAAACCAAGATGTATCCGCCCTCCCCCGAATTCGTCGCCCAGGCGCATATCGACGCGGCGAAATACCGGGAGATGTATGCCGCCTCCATGGAGGACCCAGAGGGCTTCTGGGCCGAGCAGGCGAAGCGGCTCGACTGGTTCAAGGCCCCGACGAAGATCAAGAATACCAGCTTCGATTATCCGAACGTGTCGATCCGGTGGTTCGAGGATGGCGAGCTCAACGTCACCGTCAACTGCATCGACCGCCACCTGCCCGCGCGCGCCGCGCAGACCGCGATCATCTGGGAGAGCGACGATCCCGAGGTGGACAGGGCGATCAGCTACGGCGAGCTTTCCGAGCAGGTGCAGAAGCTCGCCAATGTCTACAAGTCGCTGGGCATCGGCAAGGGCGACCGGGTGGTGCTCTACATGCCGATGATCCCGCAAGCGGCCTATGCGATGCTGGCCTGCGCGCGCATCGGCGCGATCCACTCGGTGGTGTTTGCGGGCTTCTCGCCCGAGGCGCTGGCGAGCCGCATCACCGATTGCGGCGCCTCACTGGTGGTCACCGCCGACGAAGCGCCGCGCGGCGGGCGCAACACCCCGCTCAAGGCCAATGTGGACGCGGCGCTCGAGATTGCCGGCGACGTGAAAACCCTCGTGGTCGAACGCACCGGCGCGGACGTGCCCATGAAGGAGGGGCGCGACCACTCCTACAGCGCGCTGATGGAGACCGCCTCGCCGGAATGTCCGCCCGAGGTGATGAATGCCGAAGACCCGCTCTTCATCCTCTACACCTCCGGCTCCACCGGCAAGCCCAAGGGCGTGCTGCACACGACCGGCGGCTACCTGCTCTGGGCCTCGATCACCCACCAATACACCTTCGACTACCACGACGGCGACATCTACTGGTGCACCGCCGATGTGGGCTGGGTGACCGGGCACTCCTATATCGTCTATGGCCCGCTGGCCAATGGTGCGACCACGCTGATGTTCGAAGGCGTGCCGACCTGGCCCGATGCCGGCCGCTTCTGGGCCGTGGTCGAAAAGCACAAGGTGAACCAGTTCTACACCGCGCCCACGGCGATCCGCGCGCTGATGGCACACGGAAGCGCGCCGGTCGAGGCGCACGACCTCACAAGCCTCAAGCTGCTGGGCACGGTGGGCGAGCCGATCAACCCGGAAGCCTGGCTCTGGTACAACGAAGTGGTGGGCAAGGGCCGCTGCCCGATCGTGGACACCTGGTGGCAGACCGAGACCGGCGGCCACATGCTCACCCCGCTCCCCGGCGCCACCCCCACCAAGCGCGGCGCGGCGACGCCGCCG
>JALWJU010000419.1 GCA_026997055.1 Paracoccaceae bacterium
TCCTCACCCAGCCCAAGAATGCCCTGGTCAAGCAGTACCAGCGCCTGTTCGAACTCGAGGATGCCAAGCTTACCTTCACCGACGACGCCCTCAGGGCCATCGCCCGGCGCGCCATCGAGCGCAAGACCGGCGCCCGCGGCCTGCGTTCGATCATGGAAGACATCCTGCTCGATACCATGTTCGAACTGCCGGGGCTGGAAAATGCCAATGAGGTCGTGGTCAATGAAGAGGCCGTGGCAGGCGACGCCAAGCCGCTGATCATCTATACCGACAGCGCCAAGGAGGGCACCGGCGCCTGATCGGGGCGGGGCGCAGTTGCAAGAAGAGGCGCTTTGCGTTTCTCCGCATTTCGGCGCTCGGGGGCTGGACCTCGCCACCGCCTTGGGTCATATGTTGGGCAGCTTTTCAGAAGGGCATCAGGAGGTCACGATGCGGTTTCTTCTCTCCCTGCTCACCTGGTGGCACGCCGAGACCCTTGGCACCCGCCTGTTCACCTGGCGTCGGGGCATCAGGGTGGGCGAGGACGAGCAGGGCAATGTCTTCTATCGCAATGCCGACGACAGCCGCCGCTGGGTGATCTATGCCGGCGAGCCCGAGGCTTCGAAGATTTCCGCCGACTGGCACGGCTGGCTGCACCATACCTTTGACGACAACCCGGCCGAGAAGCCGCTCGCGCACAAGCCCTGGGAAAGGCCGCATCAGGCCAATCCGACCGGCACCGATGCCGCCTATGCCCCGCCGGGCTCGCTGCGCCGGAGCGACGGCGCGGCCCCGCGCCGGGACTACGAAGCCTGGCAGCCGCAATAGGCCGGGTCCGGGCCGGAACTGGAGCGCGCCATGGCAAGCCACAGCACAGAAGTCGTCACCGGCGCCGCGGTTCTCGCGGTGGCCGTCGGCTTCTTCCTCTATGCCGGGCAGATTGCCGGCTTTTCCGGCCGCGAGGAGGTGCACCGCTACTGGGCGTCGTTCCGGGCGGTGGAGGGCATATCCGTAGGCACCGATGTGCGCCTGGCCGGGGTCAAGGTCGGCTCGGTCACCGGGCTCAGCCTCGATCCGGAGACCTTTCGCGCCAAGGCCGAGTTCAGCGTGATCTCGCGTATCGCCCTGCCGGAGGATACCGCCGCGGTGATCGCTTCGGAGGGGCTGCTCGGGGGCAATTATGTGGAGCTCCTTCCCGGCGGCTCGCCGTTCAATCTCGAGCCCGGA
This sequence comes from Paracoccaceae bacterium, assembly GCA_026997055.1. GTDB lineage: Bacteria > Pseudomonadota > Alphaproteobacteria > Rhodobacterales > Rhodobacteraceae > JAAEUB01. The sequence continues at coordinate 1,207 of JALWJU010000419.1, forward strand.
TCCGAGATCGAAGACACCCAGGGCTCGGTCTCGGTCATCAACCTGCTGATGAAATTCGTCACCGGCGGCGGAGAGAGCGAATGACGGGCGCGCTGCGGGCAGCGCTGTTTGGCGCGCTGCTGACCGGTGGCGCGACTGCGGGAGACACCATTGCCGTCGAGGTGGCCAGGGGCAGCGGCGCGCTCCTGCGCGGGCTCGACAAGGTATCTGGCAGCCCCACCGACCTGCCGCTTGCGGTGGGCGAGACGGTGGCGCTTGGCCGGCTGCAGATCACGCTGGGCGAGTGCCGCTATCCGGTGGACAATGCCGCCGGCGATGCCTTCGCCTGGCTGGTGATCCGCGAGGGGCGCGAAGAAGTGCCGGTCTTCGAGGGCTGGATGATCGCCTCTTCTCCGGCGCTCAATGCGCTCGATCATCCACGTTACGATGTCTGGGTGATCCGCTGCACCACCGAGTGAGCGTCCGGGAGCGGCCGGGCGGTGATGTCGGCGGGGCGGCGCAGGGCGCGCTCGAGGCGGATCAGGTACTGGCTGCGGGGGATCTCCACCGCTCCGAGGCTCGCCAGGTGGTCGGTCAGGAACTGGGTGTCGAACAGGCTGAAGCCGCAGGCACGCAGATGCGCCACCAGCCAGGCCAGCGCCATTTTCGACGCATCCCGGCGGCGCGAAAACATGCTCTCGCCGAAGAAGGCCTGCCCGATCGCCACCCCGTAGATCCCGCCCACCAGCGCCTCGCCATCGTAAATCTCCAGCGAGTGGGCATAGCCCCAGTCGTGCAATTCGCCATAGAGGCGGCGGATGGTCTGGTTGATCCAGGTCTCCTCGCGCGCGGCGCAGCCATCGACCACGCCCGCGAAATCGGTATTGAGGCTCGCGCGAAACCGGGTCTTCTTCAGGGTGCGGATCATCGAGCGCGACAGGTGAAAGCCGTCGAGCGGGAGCACCCCGCGTGCCTCAGGGCTGAGCCAGAAAATGCGCGGATCGTCGCGCGATTCGGCCATGGGGAACAGCCCCACCTGGTAGGCGCGCAGCAGGAGCGCGGCCGAGATTTCCGGCTCGGCCATGGCGTTCATGCCATATTCTGTTCCAGCCACTTCTCCAGCCACAGGATGTTGTAATTGCCGGAGAGGATATCGGGTTCGGCCAGCAGCGCGTCAAACAGCGGGATGGTGGTGTCGATCCCGTCCACGATCAGCTCCGAGAGCGCCCGCGAAAGCCGTGCCAGCGCCTCCTGCCGGTCACGCCCATGCACGATCAGCTTGCCGATCAGGCTGTCGTAATAGGGCGGGATCGTGTAGCCGTCATAAAGCGCGCTGTCCATGCGCACCCCGAGGCCTCCGGGCGCGTGATACTGGGTGATGGTGCCGGGGCAGGGGGTGAAGCCCGGGAGCTTCTCGGCATTGATGCGGATCTCGATCGCGTGGCCGTTCACCTGCAGATCGTCCTGAGTGAAGGACATGGGCAGCCCCTCGGCCACCCGGATCTGCTCGCGCACGAGGTCCACGCCGAAGATCGCCTCGGTCACCGGATGCTCCACCTGCAGGCGGGTATTCATCTCGATGAAGTAGAACTCGCCGTTTTCGTAGAGAAATTCGATCGTGCCGGCGCCGGCATATTTGATCCCGGCCACCGCATCGGCGCAGATCTTGCCGATCCGGGCGCGGGTCTCGGCGCTGATCCCGGGGCCGGGCGCCTCTTCGAAGACCTTCTGGTGGCGGCGCTGCAGCGAGCAGTCGCGCTCGCCCAGATGCACCGCGCCCCCCTTGCCATCGCCAAAGACCTGCACCTCGATATGGCGCGGATTGGTCAGGTATTTCTCGATATATACCTCGTCATTGCCGAAGGCCGCCTTGGCCTCGGCGCGCGCGGTGTTGAAGGCCTGCTCCAGATCGGCGGCGCTCTCGGCGAGCTTCATGCCGCGCCCGCCGCCGCCGGCGGTTGCCTTGACGATCACCGGA
>JALWJU010000420.1 GCA_026997055.1 Paracoccaceae bacterium
ATGCGTTTCCAACTACGCCGCGCCATTGGAAGCCTCCGCGCAAAAGGTTTCCAAAATCATCCGGCTGCTGCCCTGGCAGCCGAAGACCTCGGTGGCTAGGATGTCAATGTCGAATGCAAGCATCATGGAGCCCTCGATGAACCTTTACCGATATGCCGAGCAATGCGGCGCATTAGCCAGAGAGCTGCTCGACTCTCTTTCCCGTCAGGATCGAGCAGCCTTAGATAGATGGTTCGAAGAACACGACCTGAAATCGTGGTGGGCTTGGCGCGATACGCACGAAGAAACAATCCGCGCCTACGCTGCCGCAACCGCGTCTCAACGAGCCCGCAAGAAGTGTTGGCGCGAGCTTCAGCCGCGGCTGACATGGGCAGCAGCCCAGTACTGCCTGGAAGCCCAGGCCCTTCTGCAGGTGATCGAACCGCTTGAGCCTGGCTGCAGCTACCGGCACATGGCCGCGTTGGCCGGCCAGGCATACCAGGACCTGCTTGGCAGCCGCATCCCCGACTGGCCGGTGGACGACCTGTGAGGGACTCACTCATGACGCTCATCCGTGTCGCGCTTCATGTGACTTGCAGCCCGCGCCGCGCTATCCTCATATCGGCTCGGCCAGATCTCGGCCGGATCGATGCCGATCGCCTCGGAGATCAGGCGCTCGCCCTTCGGCCAGGGCCCATCGAGCGCCCGGCTAAGCGTTGAGGGCGATGCATAGCCGTGATGTTTGGATAACCGCCGAATCGACCAGCCAGCTTTGTGCAGTGCTGCTACGACATCGGCGCGGTGCCAGTCTTGGTTTTTTTCGGTGTGTGACTTGTTCATAACTAAAAAATAAACCCAAAAGGGAACCCTGTCAACCCCAAACGGGAACCGCGCAATGTGTCGCGCATTAGTTTTTTCTAATATTTTGCCTATAGATATAAAACTCAAGAACAAACAATGACTTACACAGGTGCGTCACATAAAACGAATGCGCGTCACCAGTGACGCGCCAGGGAGGAGGATGTGCGACAAGATACGATCGGGAAAAGATTATCTGCTGCCAGGCGTGCGATTGGGTTATCTATTGACGAATTCGGTGCCCAAACGGGGATTCCAGTCAGCACGCTGAAGAAATATGAGAGCGGGCATAGAGTTCCTGGCGGAGATGCGATCCAGGCAATTACCAAGGCCGGCATTAACGCCCATTGGTTGGTAACCGGCGAAGGACCGATGCTCTCAAAGCAGGCGTCGGACGAGGAAAGGGCCAAGATCGACGCGGAAATTGAAGCCGTAGAAAAGGAGCTGAGCAGGTTCAAACTGCCTGTCAGCCAAGACGATATTCTCAAGTCGCCAGAATTATTAGATATAAAACAAAGGGTTATACAGATACAGAAAAACCCGGCAGCAACGGACCCGCAGCGGACGCGCGCCGACCTGATCCTCAACCTGGCGTTCCAGGACGAGGACGCAGGAGTCAGACTCGAACAGAAAAGGCGGGATCTTAGTGAGAGGCTAAGAGCGGCCAGAGAATCGTATGAAGAGGTAATAAAGGCCGTTGGCTACCAACCGCCTCCGGCGTTCGCAGAGGCCCTGAAAACAGCCATCTTCTACGGCCTCAATGTAGAAAGAGCAGCGCTCCTGCTCGAAGCATTCAAACACGAAGTATCAAAGACTTAAAACCGGCATAAATGTCCATCAAGATTTCGTGTCTTATGTGTCTGTTTCAGCAGAAAACCGGCCATTTCCGTTTTTTTCGCAGACTCAAACACACGAATGCCGCGCGCCCAAACATCACCCTAAGTCATTGAAATCTGCGCGTTATTGCTCGGCATTGCGCGGATTTGCGCGCCACCCACGTGTTTCGCATATCATCTTCCCCCTCACAGCGACCCATACAGGGACGAGTGGCGAGGGACGAGGGACGAGGAAAAACGGGGTAATTGGCTCCGACAACCTCGCCACTCGGCCCTCGTCCCTCGGCCCTGTTCTGTCGCGGCTTGCGCCGCTCCTACAGGCTGTAACTGGCAAATTTTGGTCAGGACAATGATGAGACGTTTAATAAGATTGCCGATTTTTCGAATATGTTGGCGGTTGCGTACTGGCCATCAGGCCTGCCTTGAGGGCGCTTGGCGTATCTCGGAATTCGGAACAATGCTTTGGAAAACGGAAAAGCCGCCCCGCGTGTCCGTCGGGGCGGCCGAAGAACGCCTATTTGACGGCGATCTTGCCGGTCATGCCGGCTTCCATGTGGCCGGGGACGAGACAGGCGAAGTCGAACTGGCCCGGGCGGGTGAACTGCCAGATCAGTTCGCCCTGTTCGCCGGGCGCCAGGCTGATCATGTTGGGATCGGCGTGTTGCATGTTCGGGTTCTTCTGCATCATCTGCATGTGTTCCTTGAGCTCGGCCATGTTGCCCAGGACCATCTCGTGACGGATCTTGCCGTGGTTGCTGACCACGAAGCGCACGGTTTCCCCGGCGCGAAAGACCATCTTGCCGGGCGTGAAGCGCATGGTGTCGTCCATGGCGACTTCGACGGTGCGGGTGACGGCGCTGGCCTTGCCAGGCCGGCCGATGGCGGCTTCGTGATGGCCGTGCTCGTGCTCCATGGCGTGGTGATCGCCGTGTTTGCGGTCATGGTCATGGTCGTGATCGCCGGAAGCGAGGGCGATGGCCGGCGCGGTGGCCAGCAGTAGAACGGATAGCAGGGTTTTCATGGATGACTCCTGTGGTGGGTTGAAACGGGTTTCAGAACCAGAAGCGCAGGCCCGCGAGCAGACGGAACTGGCGCGGGTCGCGACCGCTGGCCTGGGTGAAGCGCCGGGTTTCGCCATATTGATCGGCCCATTCGATGCCGAGATAGGGGGCGAACTCGCGGCGGAACTCGTAGCGCAGGCGCAGGCCGAAGCTGGCTTCGGAGAGGCCGGCTCCCTGGCGCCAGGCGGCATCACGCTGGCCGTACCAGTCCGCCTCCAGGCGCGGGGTGAGGATCAGGCGCTGGGTGAACAACAGCTCGTATTCGATTTCCAGGTTCAGGGCGGTGTTGCCGTTCTCGCCCACGTAGGCGGTGGTGTCCACCTCGAACCAGTAGGGCGCCAGGCCCTGGAAGCCGATGGCCAGCCAGGTGCGATCCGGCGCCTCGGACGTGTCGTAGCGCAGGCCGAGCTGGGCGTCCCAGAA
>JALWJU010000421.1 GCA_026997055.1 Paracoccaceae bacterium
GCTGCAAAAAGAGATGATGGAGCTCTACAAGCGCGAAAAGGTCAACCCGGCCTCGGGCTGCCTGCCGATCTTCCTGCAGATCCCGATCTTCTTCTCGCTCTACAAGGTGATCTTCGTCACGCTCGAGTTGCGCCATGCACCCTGGATCGGCTGGATCCGCGACCTCTCCGCGCCCGATCCCAGCTCGATCCTGAACCTGTTCGGCCTGCTGCCCTATGCCCCGCCGGAGCCCGGCAGCCTGCTGTCCATCTTCTCGCTGGGGGTGCTGCCGATCCTGCTGGGCATCTCCATGTGGCTGCAGCAGAAGCTGAACCCGGCCCCCACCGATCCCACGCAGAAGATGATCTTTGCCTGGATGCCCTGGGTATTCATGTTCATGCTCGGGCAGTTTGCCAGCGGGCTGGTGCTTTACTGGATCACCTCGAATGTGCTCACCTTCGCCCAGCAATACCTGATCATGCGCAGTCACGGACATACGCCGGACGTGTTCGGCAATATCCTGAGCAGCTTCAGACGCAAGCCGAAGGACGACGCATGACGCCCCCGGCACGCCTGCCCGCCGCCCCGGCCTCCCGGCACGGCAAGCCGGCGCCGGCGGCCGGATCCCAGGCTGGATCCCGGGCCGGAGCGCGGGGATGCGCCTGAGCTTTCCCCTGGCCGCCCCTCCGGACACGGCCGCGCATGAGGCCGGACGCAAGCTGTTTGCCGGCGAGACCACCTTTCTCAAGGGTGTCGTGGCAATGAACGGCCTGCCCGCACCCGACCGCCCCGAAGTCTGCTTCGCCGGCCGTTCGAACGTGGGGAAAAGCAGTCTGATCAATGCCCTGACCGGCCGCAAGAACCTTGCCCGCACTTCCGGCACCCCTGGCCGCACTCAGGAGATCAACTTCTTCGCCACCCCCGGCGGCCCCTATCTGGTGGATCTGCCCGGCTACGGCTTTGCCAAGGCCCCGCCGAAAGTGGTGGAGAAATGGCAGCGCCTGCTCAGGGCCTACCTTTCGGGACGCGCCTCCCTGCGCCGGGCCTTCGTGCTGATTGATGCCCGACACGGCATCAAGCCGGTGGACGAAGAAATCATGGCCCTGCTCGACAGCGCCGCCGTCACCTTCCAACTGGTGCTGACCAAGGCCGACAAGGTGAAGGAGCGCGAGCGCGACAGGATCCTGGGGCAGGTGCGCGAAAAGCTCGCCGCCCACCCGGCCGCCTTTCCCGAAATGCTGCTTACCTCGTCGCACAAGGGTATCGGGATCGAAACCCTGCGTGCAATCATCGCCGGACTTGCCTGAACCGCCCGCCGGGGCTTGCCCCCGGACGCGAAAAGCCGGACAAAGGGCCAAGGATCTGATCAGATGAAGAAACGCAAGATGAATCGCGACTGGATAGCCACCGCCCGCACCCTGTCCGAGGCTTTGCCATTTCTGCAGCGTTATGACGGCGCCACGGTGGTGATCAAGTTCGGCGGCAATGCCATGGGCGACGACGAGGCCATGGCGGGCTTTGCCCGAGACATCGTGCTGATGCGCCAGGTCGGAGTGAACCCGGTGGTGGTGCATGGCGGCGGGCCGATGATCAACGACATGCTGGCGCGACTCGGGGTCGAAAGCCGCTTCGTCAACGGCAAGCGTGTCACCGATGCGGCCACGGTCGAGGTGGTCGAAATGGTGCTGGCTGGCCGGGTCAACAAGCGCATCGTCCAGGCGATCAATGCCGAAGGCGGGCGCGCGGTGGGGCTCTCGGGCAAGGATGCGCGGCTGATGACCTGCACGCAGGCGGATCCGGCACTGGGCTTCGTCGGCACGCCGGTCGAAGTCGATCCGCGAATCCTGCGCGCGCTTTTCGCCAGCGAGGTGATCCCGGTCATTGCCCCGGTCGGCGCCGGGCGCGCGGGCGAAACCTTCAACGTCAACGGGGATACCGCCGCCGGCGCCATTGCCGGGGCACTCAAGGCCGACCGGCTGCTGCTGCTGACCGATGTCGCCGGTGTCAGGAACGCTGCAGGCGAGATTCTGACAGAGCTGAGCGCAGCGCAGATCCGCGAAATGACCGAAGACGGCACCATCTCCGGCGGCATGATCCCCAAGACCGAGACCGCGCTCGCGGCGATCGAGGCGGGCGTGCGCGCGGCGGTGATCCTTGACGGGCGCGCCCCCAATGCCTGCCTGCTCGAGCTTTTTACCGAGCATGGTGCCGGCTCGATCATACGCGCCTGATTCAGGTGGGGGCGCTGCCCCCACACCCCCGGAGTATTTGGCGAAAGATGAAAGACAAGAGGTCGCGGCTTCGCGCCTTGCATTGGCTTGGGGCGGACCTAGATTTGGGCCATGGAAAACGAAGCTCTCATCCGCCTCGCCGCCTTTCTGGGCCTGTTCGTGCTGTTTGCCCTGCTGGAGTGGCTGTTTCCGCGCAAGCGGCGGGTGCAGCCGCGCGCGACCCGCTGGGTCACCAATCTTGCGATCATCGTTCTTGACAGTCTGACCACCCGGGCGATGGCGATCTTTCTGCCGCTGCTGGCGGTGGGTGCGGCACTGGATGCGGGCGCCCATGGCTGGGGACTGCTGAACGTGCTCGGAGGGCCGCTCTGGCTGCGGGTGCTGGTGGCGGTGCTGGTGCTTGATTTCGCGATCTGGCTGCAGCATGTGCTGTTTCACAAGGTGCCGTTCCTGTGGCGTCTGCACCGGGTGCACCATGCCGATCGCGATATCGACGTAACCACCGCCCTGCGCTTTCACCCGCTGGAAATCGCCGCCTCGATGCTGATCAAGATCGCCCTGGTTTACCTGATCGGCGCCCCGGCGCTGGGCGTGATCCTGTTCGAAGTCCTGCTCAATGGTTCGGCCATGTTCAACCATGCCAACATGCGCCTGCCTCCGCGGCTGGACCGGCTGCTGCGCATCTTCCTGGTGACGCCTGACATGCACCGGGTGCACCACTCCGTCCACCATCAGGAATTCAACAGCAATTACGGCTTTGCCCTGTCCGTCTGGGACCGGGTATTCGGCACCTATACGGATCAGCCCCGCGACGGTCACGAAAACATGCTGGTCGGGCTGAAATGGCAGGATGATCGGCCGGCGCGGCTGGGCTGGTCGCTGCTATTGCCGTTTCGCGACCCGTAATTTCTGCATGGCAGGAGCCGGGCGAAGCCGGGATGGCTTGCCGGGCAGAAAGGCACATGGCAGTCTGCCCCGGACCCGCACCCGAGAGAAAGCCCTGCCATGACCCTGCGCCTGATCCTGACCCGCCATGCCAAGTCTTCCTGGGCCGAGCCGGGGCTGGGCGACCACGAGCGGCCGCTGAACGGGCGCGGGCGCAGGGCGGCGCGGGCGATCGGCGATTGGCTGGAGGCGCAGGGATACGCACCCGGCCAGGCGCTCATATCCAGTGCCACCCGCACCCGCGAGACCTGGCGGCGCATCGCCGCGCGGCTCGCCCATCCCCCGGCGCCCGAAATCCTGCCCGCCCTCTATCTGGCCGAACCGGGAGAGATGCTGACGGTCCTGCAAGGGGCACATGCGCCGGTAGTGATGCTGGTCGCGCATAATCCGGGCTGTGCCCGGCTGGCCCACGGCCTTGCGACAGCGCCGCCCGGCCACCCTGATTTCCTCCGCTACCCGACCGGCGCGACCACGGTACTCGACTTCGAACTGTCCGGCTGGCAGGCGCTGGCGCCCGGCGCGGGCAAGGTGGTGGATTTCATCATCCCGCGCGAACTCACATGAAAAGGGCGCCCGGTGAGGCGCCCTCTTGCGCATATCCGACCCGGCTTCAGAGGATCTGGCTGAGAAACAGCTTGGTGCGCTCGCTCTGCGGGTTGGAAAAGAATTCCTCGGGCTCGTTCTGCTCCACGATCTGCCCTGCATCCATGAAGATCACCCGGTTCGCGACCTCCTTGGCAAAGCCCATCTCGTGGGTCACCACCAGCATGGTCATGCCCTCTTCGGCCAGCTCGATCATTGTGTCGAGCACCTCCTTGATCATCTCCGGGTCGAGGGCCGAGGTGGGCTCGTCAAACAGCATGATCCGGGGCTTCATGCACAGCGATCGGGCAATCGCCACCCGCTGCTGCTGGCCGCCGGAAAGCTGGCCGGGATACTTGTGCGCCTGCTCGGGGATCTTGACCTTTTCGAGGAAGTGCATCGCCGTCTCCTCGGCCTCCCGGCGCGGGGTCTTGCGCACCCAGATCGGGGCAAGCGTGCAGTTTTCCAGGATGGTCAGGTGCGGAAACAGGTTGAAATGCTGAAACACCATCCCCACTTCGCGCCGCACCTTGTCGATATTCTTGAGGTCCGATGTCAGCTCGATCCCGTCAACGATGATCTTGCCTGCCTGGTGCTCCTCGAGCCGGTTCATGCAGCGGATCAGCGTGGACTTGCCCGAGCCCGACGGCCCGCAGATCACGATCCTCTCGCCCCGGTTCACGGTGAGGTTGATGTCTCGCAGCACATGAAACGAGCCGTACCACTTGTTCATGTTCACCACTTCGATGGCGACCTCGTCGGAGACCTGCATCCTGGAGCGGTCGGCGTGGTGGTCGAATTCTACTTCAGACATGGTGTAGTCCCTTTATTTGTGACCGGTCTCGAGCTTGCGCTCCAGATACATGGAATAGCGGCTCATCGAGAAACAGATGATGAAGAAGACCAGAGCGACGAAGCCGTAGAGCTCCCAGACGATCCCGTTCCAGGCGGCGTCAGCCTGGATGTATTTCACCCAGCCGATCGGGTCGGCAAGACCGATGATCGACACCAGCGTGGTATCCTTGAACAGACCGATGAAGGTGGAGACGATGCCGGGGATGGCGATCTTCAGCGCCTGGGGCATGATGATCAGCCGCTGGGCCTGCCAGTAATTGAGCCCCAGCGCGTCGGCGGCCTCGTATTGCCCCTTGGGCAGCGCCGCAAGCCCGCCCCGGATCACCTCGGCCATGTAGGCCGCGGCAAACAGGGTGATCATGATCATCACTCTGAGGATGATGTCGAAATCCGTGCCCTTGGGCAGGAAATAGGCCAGCATCACCTGGGCCACGAACAAGAGCGTGATCAGCGGCACGCCGCGGATGAATTCGATGAAGCCCACGCTCAGCGTCTTGACGATGATCAGGTTCGACTGCCGCCCCAGCGCCAGGATGATCCCCAGCGGGAAGGATGCGGCGATGCCGGTAATACCCAGAGTAATCGCCAGCATGAAGCCGCCGAACTTGCGGCTTTCGACCGGCTCGATCCCCAGGGGCAGGATGGAGGACACCAGATCGCTGAAGCGCCCGGCGAGGAGGATCCACCAGATCACCGCGGCCAGCGGCCCGAGCACCAGCCCGGCCAGATTGCTCAGGGCGCTTGCCACCAGCCGATAGACGGCGATCCCGACCACGAAGCCCAGCGCCGCGGCGACCGGGGTCCAGATGGTGCCGCCCCAGAGCAGCCAGGGGCCGACGAAGGGGGTGGCGACGGATATCCAGAGCAGCTTGCGCGGGGCGCCGTCGAACAGCACCGGGATCAGAGCCACGATCAGCAGGATCAGCGCCAGATTCGGCCGCCAGTAGAGATGATCGGGGTAGAAGCCGTACATCAGCTGCCAGAAGCGCTCGTGGATCACCGCCCAGCAAGCCGCATCCACCCCCTGCAGGATCTCGCGGCATTCGTTGAGCGAGCTTGCATTCCACACCCCGCCAAAGGCCCAGGGGATGAAGGCGGCCAGCATCTTGTAGATGATCCACAGGGATACCAGGGTCAGGATCGAGCTGAACCAGTTGGGAAACAGGTTCTCCTTGATCCAGCCCAGCGGCCCGGTATTGAGCGAAGGCGGCGCCTTTTCTTCCAGCATTTCGGTGCGCACATAGGCAGTCACTTTGTCGGACATGATCAGCGCTCCTTCAGTGCGTTTCGTTTGTTATAGGCATTCATCACCGAGGATATCGACAGCGAGATGACGAGATAGACCAGCATCAGAAGCAGCACGGTCTCCATCTCGCGCCCGGTCTGGTTCAGCGTGATGCCTCCGAGCGTGCCGGTCACGTCCATGTACCCCACGCCGATGGCCAGCGACGAGTTCTTGGTCAGGTTCAGGAATTGCGAGATCAGCGGCGGGAAGATGACCCGCCAGGCCTGCGGCAGGATCACCAGCCGCATGATCTTGCCCTGACGCAGACCGAGCGCGGCGGCGGCCTCGCTCTGCCCCTTGGGGATGGCCAGGATGCCGGCGCGCACGATCTCGGCGATGAAGGCGGCGGTATAGAGCAAGAGCGCCAGCCACAGGGCGATAAGCGAGTTGCGCATATAGATGCCGCCCTTGAAGTTGTACCGATCAAACACGGGCTTTTCGAGATAGAAGCCGAGATACCAGAGTACGGCCAGGGTCGGCAGGATGATCACGGCGAGATTGACCCAGAGCGTATTGGGCCGTTCGCCGGTCGCCGCCTGGATACGGTTGGCGCGCTTGACGTTGAGCTTGGCGGTAAAGATGCCGGCAAGCAGCACGGCGATGATCAGCCACAGGTCCAGGCTGATCTGGAACAGCCCGCAACTATCCGCGAGTTCGCCGCCCTCGAGATAGGATTCGCACCCTTCGGGGCGCAGGGAAATGGCGACCGGGATATCGCCCAGACCATTGGCGAATTTCGGGTCGGGGATATAGACGCCGCGATTGGTGATGGCCACCGAGTCGAAGAGATACATGCGCGCTTCCGGTTCCTCGCCCCGGAATTCGCGCGGAGTCGGCATGAATTCGACCATGATCGCCATGGTCAGCACGATCCACAGCAGCACCGGCACATTGCGCATGGCCTCCACATAGACCGCGGCCAGGCGCGAGACCATCCAGTTCTTCGACAGGCGCAGGATACCGAGGATCACCCCCAGAACGGTCGCCGCGATACAGCCCATCAGCGCCACCAGCAGCGTGTTCAGGATCCCCACGACCGCGGCGCGTGCATGGGTCGAGCGCGACGAATAGTCGATCAGGCGCTGGTTGATGTCATAACCGGAAGGCTCGCTCATGAAGCGGAAGGAGAAGGTCTTGCCGGCTTCGGCCAGGTTCTGGACCGCGTTGTTGATCAGCCAGGCGGCCCCCAGCATGAAGCCCATCAGGACGATGATCTGGATGGTCATGGAGCGGTAGCGGCTATCGTAAAGAAGCATGGATAGCCTGAACGACTCCCTGGGCGGGTCGGTCATAGTTGTCATGAAGACATTCCCTGTCGTTTCCGGTGCTGTTCGGCGCTCGGCGCGCTCCGGGGCCCGGAATGCTTATTATCTGAAACGGGCACGAATGCGAAAAGGGCGCGAAGAGACTCCCCGCGCCCTTGACGTGATGTGTTCAGCGGAAGGGCGGCGAGTAGATCAGGCCACCTTCGGTCCACTGGGCGTTGAGGCCGCGCGACAGGCCGAGCGGGGTCTTTTCGCCGATATTGGCTTCGAAGATCTCGCCATAGTTGCCGCTGACCTTGATCGCACGGATCAGCCACTCCTTGTCGAGGCCGAGCATCTCGCCCAGGTTGCCCTCGGTGCCGAGCATCCGGTTGATCTCCGGGTTGTTGGTCCCCTTGGCCAGCTCGTCCACATTGGCCGAGGTGATGCCGAGCTCTTCAGCCGAAATCAGGCCGTTGAGCACCCAGCGCACGATGTCGCCCCACTGGTTGTCGCCGTGGCGCACGAGCGGGCCGAGCGGCTCCTTGGAAATGATCTCGGGCAGCACCACGAAATCGTCCGGGTTCTCGAAGGCGGCACGGGTGGCGGCCAGGCCCGAAGCGTCGGTGGTCAGCGTGTCACAGGCGCCGGCCAGGAACTGCTGCTGGGCTTCGGCGTTGGTTTCGATCGGCACCGGCTCGTAGCTCATGTTATTGGAGCGGAAGTAATCCGCCAGGTTGAGCTCGGTGGTGGTGCCGGTCTGGATGCAGACGGTGGCGCCGTCCAGCTCCTTGGCCGAGCTGACGCCCAGCGACTTGGGCACCATGAAGCCCTGGCCGTCGTAATAGTTCACGCCGACGAATTCGAACTTCAGGTCCACGTCGCGGGTGAAGGTCCAGGTGGTGTTGCGCGCCAGCATGTCCACCTCGCCGGAAGCCAGCGCGGTGAAGCGGGTCTTGCCGGTGGTGGGCACGAAATTGACCGCATCGGAATCGCCCAGGACCGCGGCAGCGACCGCCCGGCAGACCGCGACATCGAAGCCGTTCCAGCGGCCGTTGGCGTCGGGCGCGGCAAAGCCCACCAGGCCGGTGGATACGCCGCAGTTCAGCTTGCCGCGGGCCTTCACGTCGTCGAGCGTGCTGGCCACGGAGGCCGTTGCAGCAAGACCGGCGATCGTCAGCGCGCCAAGAAATACGGATTTTTTCATGTTTACCTCTTCCTGAGTGTTCGCCCCGAAGGGCGCTTTTCCGGCATGAAGCCAGTTTTGAAAGCTGAAAGGAACTCCCCCTCTCAAGCGCTTACTGTGGCCGCAAACAGGCAAAAACGTCAAGTGATTCATCACCAATATTAATGGAATGTTAACGGGAATCTCCCCCGGGCCGGCGCGCCATCGGACTCCACGCCTTATGGTTGATTGCAGAATGCGAAGAAGCGCGCTGCATGGGAGAAATCGCGCTTCTTGCACGCCCTCAGCGCAAGCGCCTCGGCGTCCTCTCCCCACTGGCGCTCCTGCCAGAGTTCGTCGAGAATCGCCCGCGCCCACAATTCTTCATGGTCGAGCAAGGACTTGGTGACCGCAAATGCCAGAACCAGCGAGCCGGAGATGGTCACAAGGTCGTGAAAAGCCGATAATTCAAAGGCATTCATGGCAAATACATGTTTGCGCAAACATGCCAGCGCCGCCGGATCCTGCGGCTGGTGGATGACTCCGGTGGCCGGCACGAGCCGCGCGCCCAGCGCCTCGGCGGCCCAGTCCAGAAGCGGATCCCACTTCTCGGCCTGAAGCGCGGCAAGCGCCTGCGGCTCGCTCGCGCGGTAGCACAACAGGTCCGAATCACCGTAGGCCGCGAGCATTTCCGCGACCTCATCGAACTGCGCCGACACCTTGTCGATCGCCGCATTGGCCATGCGGGTGGCGGGCATGTCGGCGGGGCGGACCTCTTCGCCGACCGCGTCCCATTCGGCGGCGACCATCTGCGCCAGCGCCCGGCTCGGCAGGACCATCGGCGCCTTGGCCGGGGTCTTGAGCGGGCGGGCATCCAGCGTCACCGCAAAGCCGCCCTCGACCGCCGGGGTTGCGACCTCTTTCCAGAAGCGTTTCATGGTCATTCAGGCGCCCTCCTCGAACGGATCAGCCGGCGCATCGTCTTCGCTCAGCCCGAGCGCCGCCCAGCTCTGGGCCATGTGGGCGGGCAGCGGCGCGGTCAGGCTCAGCTTCTTGCCGGTAAAGGGATGGGAGAGCGTGAGGGAGCGCGCATGCAGGTGCAGCCTCCGGCTGATCTCGCCGCCGATCCCCGCGCCCCAGCCATCGCCGAGATTTTCCTGCGAGGCACCGCCATATTTGCCATCGCCGATGATCGGGTGGCCGATCCCGGCCATGTGGGCGCGCAGCTGGTGGGTGCGCCCGGTCACCGGCACCAGCGCCAGCCAGGCGGCGCGCCCGCCGAGATTTTCCAGCACCGCGTAATCGGTGAGCGCGTGTCTGGCGCCGGGGGTGGTCGCGACCTCGCGGGGATGGACGAGGCGCATCTTCTCGCCCTCGCCCGCCTTGCCGTGGCCCGCAGCCTTGAGCAGCCCGAAGCGGATCGAGCCCATGCGCGGTGTGGGCAGGCCGGCGACAAGCGCCCAGTAGATCTTGCGCGTGGCGCGGTCGCGAAAGGCGCGGGCAAGCGCGCTGGCGGCGCGCGGGCTGCGGGCCAGGAGCAGGATGCCGGACGTGTCCTTGTCGAGCCGGTGGACGAGGCGCGGCTTGTCGCCGCCAAAGCGGAGCGCCTCGGCGAGCCCGTCCACATGGCGCGCCTGCTTCGTGCCGCCCTGCACCGGCAGGCCGGCGGGCTTGTTGAGCGCGATCAGGTGCTCGTCGCGGTAGATCACCGCCGCGCGGATCATCTCGCGGTCCGTCTCGCTGATCGCCGCGCGCCGGATGGGGCGCTGGTCGCGAGGCGCGGGGTCGGGGGCCGGGTCGGGAAGCGGCGGGATGCGGATCTCGGCGCCGGGGCCGATCCGGGTCGAAGGCTTGACGCGCGCGCCGCCGACGCGGATCTCGCCCTTGCGGCACATCTTCTCGATCCGCCCCTGCCCCAGATGCGGAAAGCGGCGGCGAAACCAGCGATCGAGCCGCTGCTCGGCCTCGTCCGGCCCGAGCGTGACCTTCCGCACCCGGCTCATGCCATCAGCGCCCGCGTTGCAAGGATGCCGGCGACGATCGCCGCCAGCCCGACCACCAGCGTGCCGGCCACATAGGCGGCGGCGAGCCCGAACTGGCCGCGCTCGTAGAGGGTGAAGGCATCGAGCGAGAAGGCCGAGAAGGTCGTGTAGCCGCCGAGAATCCCGGTCATCAGCAGCGGCGCGAGATGGGTGCCGCCCCTCCTGGCCAGCACCACCACCAGCACGCCCATGAGGAAGGAACCGGCGATATTCGCGATCACCGTGCCCCAGGGGAAACCGTGGCCGAAGAGTCGCGTGGCGGTGACATTGGTGAGATAGCGCGCGCCGGCGCCGATCGCGCCGCCGAGGGCGACCTGGAGGAGGTTTGTCAACATGGCGCTTCTGTTGCGCGGGGGGGCGCGCTTGTCAAGCGCCGCTCCCCTCGCCCCCCCGTTTCGCACGCAGGCGGGCGAAATAGGCGAGGCGCTTTTTCAGCTCGCGCTCGAAGCCGCGCTCGACCGGCTGGTAGAAGCTTTCGCGCGCCATGCTCTCGGGGAAGTAGTCCTGGCCGGAAAAGCCGTCCTCGGCGTCGTGGTCATACTGATAGCCGGCGCCGTAGCCCTGCTCTTTCATCAGCTTCGTGGGTGCGTTGAGGATGTGCTTTGGCGGTGGTTCGGAGCCGGTGGCGCGGGCCGATTTCATCGCCGCCTTGTAGGCGGTGTAGGCGGCGTTGGACTTGGGGGCCAGCGCCAGATAGGTGGCGGCCTGGGCCAGCGCCAGTTCGCCTTCGGGCGAGCCGAGGCGCTCGTAGGTATTCCAGGCGTCAAGGCAGATGGCGTTGGCCTGCGGGTCGGCAAGGCCGATATCCTCGACCGCCATGCGGGTGAGGCGGCGGGCGATGAAGCGGGGGTCTTCGCCGCCGGCGAGCATCCGGGCGAGCCAGTAGAGCGCCGCGTCCGGGTCGGAGCCGCGGATGGATTTGTGCAGGGCGGAGATGAGGTTGTAATGGACCTCGCCGGACTTGTCATAGACGGCGGCGCGGCGCGTCAGCCGGCGGGTCAGGGCGGCGGTGTCCAGCGGCGCGTCGGGAGGGCTCGCGCAAATCTGCTCGATCAGGTTCAGCAGGCTGCGCCCGTCGCCATCGGCCATTTCGATGAGCGCGGCGCGGGCCTCTTCGGTGAGCGGCAGGGGGGCGCCGAGCTCGGCCTCGGCACGGGCCGCGAGCTGCTCCAGCGCCTCGGGGGAAAGCCTTTGCAGGACAAGGACTTGCGCCCGGCTCAGCAGGGCTGCGTTAAGCTCGAAGGAGGGGTTTTCGGTGGTCGCGCCCACCAGCAGGATGGTGCCGTCTTCCATATGCGGCAGGAAGCCGTCCTGCTGGGCCTTGTTGAAGCGGTGGATCTCATCCACGAACAGGAGCGTGCGGCGGCCATTGGCGCGGCGCAGTTTCGCCGCCTCGAACACCTTGCGCAGTTCGGGAACGCCGGTGAAGATGGCGCTGATCTGCACGAAGGCGGCGTCGGTCTCGTCCGCCAGCAGGCGGGCGATGGTGGTCTTGCCCACGCCGGGCGGACCCCAGAGGATCAGCGAGCCGAGGCTGCCTGCCGCCAGCATCGCTCCGAGCGGCGCGTCGGGGGCCAGCAGGCGCTCCTGGCCCACCACATCCGCAAGCCGGCTCGGGCGCAGCCGGTCGGCGAGCGGGCGCGCGGCGCTGTCGGAGCTTTCGGCGGGGCTCACCGGGCTCGCGGGAATGTCGAACAGGTCGGCCATAAGGCGAATCTAGCGCCCCGGAAGACGGGGGGGAAGCGCGGAATGGATTTTCCTGCTCTTTCGTCTATACTGAGGCCGGGAGGAGCCGCCATGAAACCGACGGATGCAGATCTGATCGAGGCGCTGAACGCCCTGCCGGAAGTGAAGCGGGCAGCCCTGCTCGAATTTCTCGGTGTGGGTGGGAATGAGGAGGCCCGCGAACCCGGGCTCAGCGAACGGCTCGCGCTTTCCGCCTGGCTGCATCACGACAGCAGAAAAACCGCCGCGAACTGAGCCTCCGCGATCCGCCAATGACCAATGAAAAAGCCCCGCGCGCTGGCGGGGCCTTTCTTTACCTGTGACCGAAGCTCAAAGCTCGGCTTCTTCCTCGGCGGCAAGGCGCGCCCTGTCGGCGGCACCCTTGGCCTCTTCGTCGCGATCGACGAATTCGATGATCGCCATCGGCGCCATGTCGCCATAGCGGAAGCCCGCCTTGAGCACGCGCACATAGCCGCCATTGCGCTCCTTGTAGCGGGGGCCGAGCACTTCGAACAGCTTCTTGACGTGCTGGTCCTGCTTGAGCCGGGCCGCGGCCTGGCGGCGGGCGTGCAGGTCGCCGCGCTTGGCCAGCGTGACCAGCTTTTCGACCACGCGGCGCAGTTCCTTGGCCTTGGGCAGGGTGGTCTTGATCTGCTCGTGCTCGATCAGCGAGCCGGCCATGTTGGCGAACAGCGCCTTGCGGTGCTCGTGGGTGCGGTTCAGGCGGCGATAGCCCTTCTTGTGACGCATCGGTTCATTCCTTCTTGTACTTTGTCCGGGGCGGCCTGCGTGCGCCTCCCCTCCTTTGGAGCGGGCGGGATTGCCCGTCTTTTGCCT
>JALWJU010000422.1 GCA_026997055.1 Paracoccaceae bacterium
CGGCGCGTTCGTCGGCGTCGATCAGCACCAGCAGGGCCTCGGCGAGGCGCGCGAGGTTCCACTGCGCGATGCGCGGCTGGGCATTCCAGGCATAGCGGCCCATATGGTCGATCGAGGAATAGACCTGCGCCGGGTTGAACGCGTCCATGAAGGCGCAGGGGCCGTAGTCGATCGTCTCGCCGGAAAGGGCCATGTTGTCGGTATTCATCACCCCGTGGATGAAGCCCACCCCGAGCCAGCGCGCGACCAGACCGGCCTGCGCCCGCATCGCCGCGCTCAGCAGGCCGAGCGGGCCTTCGGCCTCGGGATAGTGGCGGGCGAGGGTGTAGTCGGCGAGGATCGCCAGCGCCTCGCGGTCCCCGGCAGCGGCGAAATGCTGAAAGGTGCCCACGCGGATATGGCTCGCGGCGACGCGCGCGAGCACCGCGCCGGGCAGGGGGCGCTCGCGGATCACCTCCTCGCCGGTGAGTGCTGCGCCGAGCGCGCGGGTCGTGGGGATGCTGAGTGCGGCCATCGCCTCGCTCACCACATATTCGCGCAAGACCGGGCCGAGCCAGGCGCGCCCGTCGCCGCCGCGCGAATAGGGCGTGCGGCCCGCGCCCTTGAGCACGATGTCGCGCCGCCCGCGCGCGCCCACCACCTCGCCCAGCAGGATCGCCCGCCCGTCGCCCAGCCGGCCGGCCCAGTTGCCGAACTGGTGGCCCGAATAGACCTGCGCCAGCGGCTCGGCGCCTTCGGGCACGCGGTTGCCGGTCAGGACCTCGGCGCTCAGATCCTGCGGCTCGATCCCCAGTTCGCGCGCGAGCGCCTCGTTGACCGCGATCCGCTCGGGCGCGGCCACCGGCACCGGCGCCTGGCGGGTGTAAAAGCGCGCGGGCAGGCGGGCATAGGTATTGTCAAAGGCGATCACGCGCGCCCCAGCCGCCCCAGCCGCTCTGTGAGCAGGGCGAAGAATCCGTCCGCATCCACATCGCCGATGAAGGTCGCGTTGGGCGCGCGGTCGGTCACCCGCCACCAGTCGGCCACCGTCATGCCCCGGGTGA
Source organism: Paracoccaceae bacterium (assembly GCA_026997055.1). Lineage (GTDB taxonomy): Bacteria > Pseudomonadota > Alphaproteobacteria > Rhodobacterales > Rhodobacteraceae > JAAEUB01. The sequence continues at coordinate 1,044 of JALWJU010000422.1, forward strand.
GATCGGAGACGGTCTCGATCTCCACATTGATGTGTCGGCCGCTGAAAAGCTCGGGCCGGATCAGCCAGGCGGTCACGCAGGGGTCATGCAGCGGCGCGCCGTCGGAGCCGTATTTCTCCTTGTCGAAACGCTCGAAAAAGTCGGTCATCGCCGCGACCGCCCTGCCCACCGGCGTGCCGAGCGCGCGAAAGGCATCGTTGCGCGCTTTCGTCACCAGCACCTTGTGGGTCACATCGAGCGGCATCACGGTGAGCGGGATGCCGGATCTGAAAACGATTTCAGCGGCTTCCGGGTCAACGTAAATGTTGAACTCGGCCGCGGGCGTGATATTGCCCACCTCGAAATAGGCCCCGCCCATGAGCACGATCTCCTGCACTCTTTCCACGATGTCCGGCGCGCGCAGAAAGGCGGTGGCGATATTGGTGAGCGGGCCGATCGGGCAGAGCGTGACCGTGCCGGCGGGCTTTTCGCGCAGGGTTTCGATAATGAAATCAACCGCATGGCCCTCGGCAAGGGGCATGGTCGGATCCGGCAGGTTGGGCCCGTCCAGCCCGGTCTTGCCATGCACATGCTCGGCGGTGACCAGCGGGCGCTTGAGCGGCGCCTCGCAGCCGGCAAAGACCCTGATATCCGGCCGCCCGGCCAGTTCGCAGACGATGCGGGCATTCTTCTGCGTGAGCGAAAGCGGCACGTTGCCGGCGACCGCGGTGATGCCCAGAAGCTCGATCTCGGGGCTGGCCAGCGCCAGCAGGATCGCCACCGCATCGTCCTGTCCCGGATCTGTGTCAATGATGATTTTCCGCGCCATGTCAGTCCTTTACGAGTCGATATTGATCCAGATCGGCACATGGTCCGAAGGCCGCTCGCGCCCGCGCATCTCCTTGTCGATGCCGCATTCGGTGAGCCGGTCGGCGAGTTGCGGCGAAAGCAGGAAATGGTCGATGCGGATGCCGTCATTGCGATTCCACGCGCCGCGCTGGAAATCCCAGAAGGTGAAGCCCTCGCGGGTGGGATGGAGCGCGCGAAAGGCGTCGGTCAGGCCGAGATGGGTGAGCCGGCGCCAGGCCGCGCGGCTCTCGGGGCGAAACAGCGCATCCTCGCGCCAGGCTTCGGGGCGGGCGGCGTCCTCGGCTTGCGGGATGATGTTGAAATCGCCCGCCATCAGGAAGGGTTTTTCCTGCGATAACAACGCCTTGGCGCGCATTCTCAATCTATCCATCCAGGCCAGCTTGTAGTCGAATTTCGGCCCCGGCGCCGGGTTGCCATTGGGCAGGTAGAGCCCGCAGATGCGCAACGCGCGCGTGCCCACCACGGTCGCCTCGATATAGCGCGCCTGTTCGTCGGCCTCGTCGCCCGGCAGGCCGCGCGTCACGTCCTCAAGCGGCAGTTTCGACAAGAGCGCCACGCCGTTGAAGCTCTTCTGCCCGTGGGTGGCGACATTGTAGCCAAGCTCCTCGAGCGGCTCGCGGGGGAAATTGGCGTCGAGCGACTTGACCTCCTGCAGGATCGCCACGTCGGGGCATGCCTCACGCAGCCACTCCACCAGCAGGGGCAGGCGGGCCTTGATACCGTTGATGTTGAAACTGGCGATTTTCATCTTCCCTCCGCGCCGGGCGAGTAAACGCCGATCCGGCGGCGAGGGCAAGACATGGGGGCGAGAAAAGCAGGGGCGGGACTGTTGCTCGGGGGCAACAGGCGCGCGAATGAGCGGCAGTCCTGCCTGATGCGCAGGGGATGTCAGGGGATGTAAAGCCTTTCTTTACCCATGGGGAGTATACTCCGATCCGCGCGGCGCGAAAAGACGGGCATGAAAGACGTGGAAAAGGCGAAGACCAAGAAAAGGCGAAGACCGAGGAAAGGCACATGCTGAAAGCGTGCGCGCGTGGCGATGGGCGGATGCCCGGCCGGAGCCGGCGGGCGCGGATCGCGCCGGGCGAAAGGCGATGGACAGCGCTGCCACGGAAAGTGGCAGGCAGCCGGGTCAGCTGCCTGCCGGGGACCACGGCGATGGGGTATCGGGGACCGCGGTCGGGTCTGTTCGGCACCTTTCGGCGCTCTGCCCCGCCATGGTGGCGGGGCGTTCCATGCAGC